>JABMRB010000985.1 GCA_013202865.1 Candidatus Nealsoniibacteriota bacterium
GCTCTGCAGGACGCGGCCTCGGTCGCCGGCATCCTGATCACCACCGAAGCGGCCGTGGCCGACGCTCCCAAGAAGGGCTCCGGCGGCGGCGCCGGCGGCGGCATGGGCGGCGGCGGAATGGGCGGCGGTATGTTCAACGTCCCCCGCAACCTCCTACCCCAGGTGCCCGCCGGCGGGTTCCGTGCCTTCTCCGTCAAGGACGATCTCGCCGCCGCAGCCAAGACCACCGAAGAGAAGCCGATCCCGGTCGAGACCCTGAAGAAGGGCGACGCCGACGTGGTTTGGCAGAAGTATTTCGCCTCACACAACCCGAGTCGCCCTGCGGTCCGCGAGGCCGTTCGACGTATCAAGGAAGACAAGAAGGACGACAACCGCTTCGACCACGTCATCGGCCTGATCAACGCGGCCCTGCGAAACGGCCACAACCAGTCGTGGATGTACGAGGTGCTCGTGCTGGCCATGATCGCCGACGACCGCCCCAGTCAAGAGATCGAACGGGCCGTGATGTCGGCCGTCGACCTGATGACCAATACGGCCGACCTGATGTACATCGGCGTCTACCTGACCAAGCTCGGTTTGGACGAACGGGCACTGCAAGTCTTCCATCAGGTTGCCGAAATGGCACCCGGTTGGCCCGAGCCCTACATGCACGGGCTGAAGGTGGCCCAGCGGCTCTCGGATCTCGAAGGGACCAAGTGGGCCACGCTGGGAATTCTCCGCCAGGCATGGACCAAGGACGAAACGCTGGTCTGGAAGACGGGCCTGTACGTGGCCAAGGCCACGCTTCAACGGCTCCATAAAGAGGGTCGCAAGGCGGAGGCCGAAAAGTTTGAAGCGGCCTTGAACGAGGCCGTGCGACGCGACATTCTGGTCAAGGTTAGCTGGCTCGGCGAAGCCGACGTCGACCTGCTGGCCGAAGAGCCGTCCGGTTCGGTCTGCTCGCTGCGGAATGCCAGAAGTTCCGCCGGCGGCGTGATGGTCGGCGACTCCTACTCGAACCTCGGTAGCGACGCACAGGAGAGCTACTGCGAAACCTACGTCTGCCCCAAGGGATTCGACGGTACCTACCGAATCCTCGTGCGACGCGTCTGGGGTAAGGTGACCTCCGGCCGGGTCAAGGTCGAGGTGTTCAAGCACTTCCGCGGTAAGAGCCAAGAGCGGATCTGCAAGTACGTCTCGCTCAACGACGACGAGGCCATGGTCGTCTTCGACCTGAAAAACGGCCGCCGCATCGAACCGATCGAGGACCAGAAGGTAGCCAACGCCGCGATCGGGCAGATCGCCGTGAGCCGGCAGGTGCTGGCCCAGCGACTCGCCGCCGCGGCCGATCCCCGCGTGGCTAGCAGTATGTACGCGGCCCGTGAGCGTCCGTTCGTGGCCGGGCAGGTTCCCTTTCGCCGAGGCGGTGCGGTCGGCTATCAGCCGGTGATCATCACCTTGCCCGAAGGAACCAACATGATAGCCACGGCTGTGATCTCGGCCGATCGCCGATACGTCCGCATCACGGCCGCACCACTCTTCTCCGGCATTGCCGAAGTCAACACGTTCAACACGGCCACCGGTGAGGGCGACGGCGGCGAAGGCACCGGCGGCGAAGGTTACAGCGGCGTATTCAACGGCGGTGGCGAAGACGACGGCGGCGGTGACGCTGAGCAGTTCTGATCCGCCTATTGATCGGGCGCCCCTAACGGCGCTCTCATCCCGGGACCACGTCCACCCAGATCGGGCTCGACCAGGCCATCTGGCGGTCGGCCTGCGTGACGCGAACGTAGGTCCAAGTGCTCTTGTCGAATTCGAGTTCGCCCCGCAATCGCACGTAGCGGCTGCCGTCGTACGTCCAAACGGTGCCTTCGCGGCCGGCCTGAATCAGCTCGATCTTTGCAATCCGATCGGTGCCGGAGATCGTCACGTCGTACGCAAGGGCCGTGCCGGGCGCGATCTTCAATTCGCTGCCCATCAGCCGTCCGTCGAGGCGGAAGTCGAGGTAGATCCTCGCTCCACTCGTGGCGTAGCAACGTCGCGCGTACATGGCGTCGAACACGGACTCGCGACTGAGATCCGGAGCCAACACGGCCGCCAAACCGCCTTGATAGGGGATGTTCGTGAAACGCGACGGTCTGGCCGACAGCCCGGGCGATCCGTTGTGATTGTCGCTGGCGGCGATGAACCCCACGCGATCGCCCCGATCGAGAATCTCGCGGGCGGAGACACCCGACTCCCGTTTGCTCGGTGTCGTGGCGCCGTCGTTGATCGGCGTACCCCGGACTTCACTGCTACAGTGCATCGAATACATCTCGATGATCCGCTCGTACTCCGGATTACCCAGATGCGGCCGACATCCCCAGATCAGATGATGGTGCGGGACGACCAGGGCCTTGTGTCCCTTCAAATAGGCATACAACTCGTCGAGCGTTCGGCCGCGAAACAGCCCGGGGCAGACGTCGCGAAAGTAGACGTTGCGATGGCCCGGATGCCCTTGAATCAAGTTCTGCTCGAATCCCTGGATCGTGACGAAACGGCCCGGCTCGTTCATCGCTTCGCACGCCTGCTGCGTCTTGGCGTACGCCTCGTCGGTCATCTGCGACACAAACGGCCCTTCCAAGCGGCTGGCCTCCGAGTGGTTGTGATCGGCCACCGCAGCGAAGTCGAGCAGGGCAACGTCTCGGGCGTGCTCGAAAAACGCCGTCGGCGTCTTCAAGCCGTCGCTTAGCATCGTGTGGGCGTGAATGTCGCCGAAGTAGACGTTCAGCGCCGCGGAGTCGGCGTCGATCACCGTGGCGGCCGTCTCCCCTCGAAGCATGTCGTCGCGACTGGAAACGATCACCGGGAAGTGGTCCACGTTCTCGGGCACCCGAACACGGAGCTTGACGCAGCCACGGTCTTCCGCCGAGAGGACGGCCGACGCGATCGGCGTGTACGGATCGTCCACCGTGGCGGCAAAGACCTCTCCTTGCGGCGACGGCCAGGCCGGATTGTTGCAGTAGTCGACCGCCGCGGCGCGAACTTCGATCATCTCCCCCGGCACGGCCACCGCCGGCGCCGCCAGATGGAACCGCTCCGGTGGTGCCGAGCGAATCACCGGCTTGTCCGTCTTCGCTGCTCGGACAAACGCGTAATCACCCTTGCCCGCGACGTCGACGGCCGTCCGCATCGAATTACGCCAATTGCCGAACCAGTCCTGAGGAAACCGCTGGACGCACATCTGCCCGGCGTCGATACGAATCCAACCGTCGGCCGGCTCGGGCTTGCCGACGACCCTCACCACAACCCACCACGACATGTTCGCGTTGTGCGTCAGTCGCACGTCGAACTTCTCGGCAACGGACCGGCTCACCGAAACCAGTCCGGACGGCGGCCCCTCGAGCCGCGGCTGCGTCCACGAACGCGGAATGCTAAACGCCACGACGGCTCCCACCGGCAGCGCCTGTTGTTCGGGAAAGTAGGTCCAGGTGAAGTCGTAACAACCACCCACAGTCAACGGGTGCATCGGCGTCAGTTCCGTCCGTCCGGTGGCGAAGCGATACTCGCCGCGTCCCGTGGCCAACGGGCCCAGACAACGCCCGAACAACGGCTCGTTGGGCAGCGACCGCTCGCGTTGCAGCGGATCGAGGATGAACGATTGCTGCCCGTCCTGTCTCTCCCCCCAGAGAATCTCCGCCGCGGGAGCGCTCGGCGCCGAGCGGGAACTCTCGTCGCCGGCGGCAGTTGCGGTCGCCGACAGCGCCGCCGCACTTGCCCCCATGCTCTTGAGAAACGCGCGCCGGTTGGGATCAGGTGGGGTCATAATGTCCTCGTAGGGTGCGTGAAACGCACGTAGCTGGATTTGCAGGAATTCATTAGCATCCGGTACAGGAATCTTCTTCCACTCGGAAATGGCAGAGGTTCTGGCGGTTGGTGAGATTCCAGATGCCGACGCCACGGCCTTAGAGTATTCTCTCTCCCTAAATGCGGCAAGAGCTTGTTCAGTTGCTCGCTTTCTTTGTGCCCACCAATGTGCCCCAATCTTCTTCCTGCCGGGAAGCCGACAACATGGCCAGGACATCCGGTGGTTGGAGACGGCCCGGTAGGTCGCTACGGCCAATACGTCGCCAGCAATTGGTCGATGGCCTCCGCGGCGGTGTCTTTCTGCGCCGGGCGCTGGTGGGGCGTTGCCTGATCGA
>JABMRB010000986.1 GCA_013202865.1 Candidatus Nealsoniibacteriota bacterium
CCCGTATAGCTCGCGTTGCGAGCCAACTTCGGCAACGCGAGCTATACGGGAGGCGGCGCGGCAGCGGTTCCCGAGCCGGGTACGATCGCAATGCTGCTGGGCGCGTTGGCCGGATTGGCCGTGATGATTCGGCGACGGATGTAGCACGCTACATTTAGCCCGCCGTGAATACACGGAGGGCATGCGGGGCGGGGATGTAACGATCATTTAGCCCCCCGTGAATACACGGGGGGATGACGTGAGAGCAACCCCGGGTGTGTTCACCCGGGGCTAAATAACTGTTACTTAGGCAGGAAGTCTTGCACGATCGTCACCTCGCGGATCTGCCGGCTGTCCGGCTCGACCACGCGGATCTTGACTTGGATCCCTCGCAAGGGCACCGGGTAAGGCGGAATCGTCTCCCGCTCCGTGATGTCGTCCACGCCACCGCCCGCGATGTCATCGAACCCGTTGGTGCCCTGATCGGGACCATTGGAGTTGTCCTGATCCAGGCCGTCGTACTCGTAGTGCTGCGAGTAGGTGTCGTAGATGCAGTATTTGCCGGTGGTGTTGGCGCCGGCCGCCAGTCCCGAGCGGGACAGTCCTCCGAGATTGAACTGCCGTTGGTCGCCGAAGCCTCCGTTGTCGCCGAGATCGACGTATTTGCCCACGAGGTTGTCCGCGCCCGGATCCCACACCTTGACGTCGAAGCCGATGACGTTGGTCAGGATCACGTCTTCGGAGATCCGCTGGCCGGGCTCCGGATTCTTGGGGTTGTAGTACTGCTCCAGGTGTCCGGTGGCCCGATCGACTCCTGCCCAAGGATTGGGGTTGTACCAGGCGTCGAACGGAGCATCGCCGGCCGAAATGCTGGCCTCCGGGAGCGGATCGCCGACCGGCCACTGCTGCGTGGAGCTTTCGCAGAGCGTCGGAAATCCTAGCTCGTTCCAGGCCTGCGTCGTGTGCGCCCTGTTCGGCCATGCCTGCGGGCGCGGATCGTGGGCGAACCGGCGATCCCGTCGGGTCAGGTCGCCCAGGCTGTTGGCGACCAAACGCTTGCTGGTCGGATCGCGATGCACCGACAGATCGTTGAACTTGTAGAAACCTTCCTCAGGGACGTTCTCAAGATTCACACCGGGGGCGATCAGCAGTTGGCGGCGGTAGAGCGTCGTGCCGCGGACGAACCAGATCACCTCGGCCACGTTCGACTTGACGGTCCCGTTTGGCGAGGAAGCGCATCGGCCGACGAACGGGTCGCCCGTGCCGCGGGTGGTAAACCACAGCCAGTCGTCGTTGTCGCCGACGGACAGGTCGAGTTCGAGGGTGCCGTCCGGGTTCTCTTTTTGAGGCCGCAGGTGCTCTGCTCGGATTCCGCCCTTGCCATGCCCCCAGTAGGGCCCTTCGCCAATCTCGAAACCCCCTTCTTCCGCCTCGGGCCGCCCGGGTGGCACCATTGTGGCCGTAACTCCGGCCAGATCGTTGGTCAACCGCATCTGCGTCGACCGCAACCGGTCGGACATTTCCAGCACGGCCCGCGACTCGGTCACGCTTGCGCCGATTATGCCGAAGATTTGCACCACCGCCGCCATCATGGTGAGCGTCAAGGCGGTGGCCACCATGATCTCGATCAGGGTGTAGCCGCTCAGTTTGTCGGGCCGTTTCATGGGATTTTCCTCTCAAGCAAGAACCAACCGTAGAGTCGCAGCGCGACATGCCCTTGATGGATGGCCCGATACTTACATTATTCATTCGACCACGAGCCGGGCAAGATGTCAAGAACTATTTTGCCCGCACCCATTTAGCCCCGGGTGAACACACCCGGGGGCAGCACAGAACACACCCGGGGGCAGCACAGAACACACCCGGGGTAGGCCATGTACACCCGTAAGCGGGGGAGAATAGACCCGGTGGGCGGGCAAGAAGGGCCGGTGTGGCCCCGGGTGTATTCACCCGGGGCTAAATACCTGCAGCGGTGTTGCTGCCGGGTCGTAGGCAGCTAAACTATAGAGTTCGGCCGCGGAGCAGGTTCCGCTGGCTCGCCAGCCCCCCCCACGAGAGAGCTATGAGTTCCACGCAGCGACGCGCCGTCATCACGGGAATCGGAGTAATCAGCCCGCTGGGCAACACCAAGGAGCAACTCTGGCAAGGGCTTGCCGACGGGCGCAGTGGCGTGCGGCCGTTGACGGCTTTGCCCGAGGGCGACTTCCCGGTGAACTTTGCTGCGGAGGCCGGCGACTTCCGCGGTAAGATCGACGATTTCGGCCCGCTGGAGAAGGCGCAGAAGCGGGCCATCCGCAAGGGGTTGAAGGTGATGTGCCGGGAATCGCAGATGGGTGTGGCCTCGGCCCAGTTGGCCCTGGTCGACGCCCGGATTGCCCCGGACCAGTGCGACCCGCAGCGGTCCGGCGTGCTCTTCGGCACCGACTACATGCTCTCGGTGCCGGAGGAGTTTACCGACGGGATTCTGCAATGCCTCGACGAGCAGGGCCGGTTCGAGTTCTCCCGGTGGGGAGGCGAGGGCATGCCCAAGATGTCGCCCTTGTGGCTGCTGAACTATCTGCCGAACATGCCTGCCAGCCACCTGGCTATCTTTAACGACTTCCGCGGCCCGAGCAATTCGCTAACGATGCGGGAGGCGGCGTCGTTGGCGGCCCTGGGGGAGGCCTATCAGATCGTGTTGCGAGGCACCGCCGACGTGATGTTGGCCGGTGCCACCGGCACTCGGCTGCACGCGATGAAGATGATCCATGCCGCGCAGCAGGAAGAGTTGGCCGACGGCGACGGCGATCCGGCCCGGGCAAGCCGCCCGTTCGACCGCGACCGCACCGGCATGGTGCTCGGCGAAGGGGCCGCCACGCTGGTGGTCGAGGAGCTGTCCACGGCCGAGGCCCGCGGCGCGGCGATCTACGGCGAGATCGTCGCCGCGGCGTCCAGCTCCGCGGTCGGGCGCAAACTGGTCGCCCGGCGCGACAAGGCGATGGCCAACGCGTTGGGGGCCGTCTTGCAGAGCGGCGGGATCGACGCTTCCGAGGTCGGGCATTTCAACGCCCACGGCCTGAGCACGCGAAGCAGCGACGCCGAAGAAGCCCGGGCGGTTGGCGAAGCCTTTGGCGACCGGGCCGCCACGCTGCCGGTGGTGGCCGCCAAGGCCAACTTCGGCAACTTGGGCGCCGCCAGCGGGATGGTCGAGTTGATCGGCAGCCTGATGGCGTTGCATCACGGCCGGCTCTTCCCGGTGCTCAACCACGAGACACCCGACCCGCAGTGTCCGCTGGCTGTGGTTACCGCAGACGAGGTCGGCCCGGGCGAGAGTTTCGCGGCGTTGAACGTGACCCCTCAGGGGCAGGCCACGGCGTTGATGGTGCGACGGTTCGCTTAACTGTTGCCTGAAAAACAACCCTGCAGGACATCATGAGCAACGCAAGCGAGAGCCGCAAGCAACGGACGGCAGACAAGGCGCTGCACGAAAGCGAAGAGCATCTTAGGCTGCTTCTGGAGAACATGGAGGACATGGTCTCCAGGCATCTTCCAGACAGCACGATCGTGTATGTTAGCCCGTCTTGCCAGACTTTGACGGGGTATGCACGCGAAGAGCTCGTCCACACGCGTGCAGCCGACTACGTGCATCCCGACGACGTGCAGGCGGTCCTGGGCGCCATTGACGACGCGGTCGCAAGACACGATGGGCACTACCGTGTGCAACACCGCCTGATGCGGAAGGACGGCGAATACGTCTGGGTGGAGACGCCCGGCCAA
>JABMRB010000987.1 GCA_013202865.1 Candidatus Nealsoniibacteriota bacterium
ACATCGACTCGCGTCGCCAAAGCCGCGCCGGGCAAGCCCGGCGGCTAAATGGCGTTCGCTTGCTCCGGCCGATCTTCATGTGCCGCGCCTTCAGAAGGATCGGGGGGCTGAGAACGTGGAAATGTCGACGTATCCGTGTTTGCCGCCGTTGTCTCGGGCGAGCCGGGTGAGGAAGTTCTCGCCTTGCGAGCGGGGGCCCAGGCCGAACTCGACGGCATGGATCGTAATGCCCGTCGACATCCGCTTGATCTTAGCCAGTTGGCCCGGGCCAATGACCGGATCGTCGGCGTCGGTGAGGAAGAAGATCACGTCCGGCTGCAACTTGATCGCCAAGACCAGCGCCCGTTCGTGGTCCGTGCTGCCGTTGGCCACGATCCCGCCGACGAATCTCCGCGCTGCCGTTTTGTTCTGCTCGGTGCCGAAGACCAACGCGTTGCCGACCCGGCCGGTGGGAACGATTTGTGGCTCTTCGTTGTAGAAGATGATCTGGAACTGGTGGACCTTATCGAGGCTGTCGAGGCTAGCCAGCAATTCGCGTTTGGCCGTCTCCAGGGCGTTGCGCCAACGCATGCTTATGGAACGGTCGAAGACATAGACGATCTTGGTCCCCTCGCCTTCGATGCCGAAGACCTCGGTGCGGAACTTCCCGCCAAGGTTCCGGCCCGGGCCACGAGGTCCGCCGGGCAGTTTGCCTGCGTTGCCCACGTCGCCGTCCGGCAATCCGCTGGCCCCGACCGCGCCGAAAGCTTCCGGCAGCACACTGCTGGGGTCGGCTGCCGGACTGTCGTTCAGTGCATCTGCCACGCTGGTGCCGGAACCGGTTGCCGTAGCGGCGGCCGAGTCTCCACCGCCGGCCTCTTCCTCGCCTTCGTAGTTTACATCACCGTCCTGCTGGTGTTTCAGGACGATACCGACGTCGGCAGTTCGCTCGTTGGCGGTGCCTTGACGCGGGGCGATCCGGAGTGTCAGGCCCAGGATCACCATCACGGCCAGATGGAACAACAGCGAAAGCAGCCAACTGGGCAGTGTCGCGCGACGGCTGCTGGCAGCGAGGGACGCTGTGGCGGATTGGCTCGGTTGATCGGCGGTTGATAGCGGCTGCGACATGGCTTGGTGTTCCGAAAGTGCTGTCACAGAAAGCATTTACGACGTGTGCCGGAATTCTAGGGTCGATGTGCCGGCGAGTCAACGCGAGTCCCCCGGCAGGCCTCCCCCCAGGTTGGCGGTTCGCCTATAATGGGACAGCCTACATATATTACGGAGCCCGAGCCTGTGCGGATCATTACTTACCCCCATCCTACATTACGCCACAAGTCGAAACCGCTGCGGCGGGTCGATGCTGAGCTCAAAAAGACCATCGGCCACATGCTGGATCTGATGTACGCCGACGAGGGCGTCGGATTGGCGGCCAATCAGGTGGACCTGCCCTATCGGGTCTTTGTGCTGAATCTGACCGCCGACTCGGCGGCCAAGGACGAGGAACACGTCTTTATCAACCCGACGATTCTCAAACGTAGCGGTACCCAGGAGTTTGAAGAGGGCTGCCTGAGCGTGCCGGAGATCTACGGCGACGTCAAGCGGTCGGCCAAGATCCTGCTCTCGGCCTACAACCTGACCGGGCAGGAGATGCGATACGAACTCACCGGCCTGTTCGCCCGGGCCGTCCAGCACGAGAACGACCACCTCGACGGCGTGCTGTTCATCGACCGGCTCACCGAGACCGGCAAGCTAACCGTGCAGGACGCCATCGAATCGCTAGAGCGGGCGTTCGCCGACGAGCGCGCCCGAGGCCGGATCGCCGACGACCAGCAAATTGCCGCCCGGCTCGCGGAGTTAGAAGCGTTGCGAGCTTAACACAAAGCCGCGACCGGTGGTCGCGCCCAAACGCCCGAACACCCAAACGCCCAAACGACTGCCCGAAATGCGCCGGGGTAAACCCGGCGGCTCGCTACTGCTGGCGTGGCGCGACCAACGGTCGCGGCTTTGTGAGTAATACGAGCGTTTGGTTCATGTTGGGGGCGGTGGCTGGGAAACGCTTCGTTGGTCCGTCCGGCAACGTTGCTTCGATGTAATACTCCACGTCGGCCGTGGCGGGTGGGAAGCGTACTGCGTAAACGCCGCGGGCAACGTGCGTGAAGGGGATGCGCCGGAACTCGCCCCGGCCCATCTCGCGCCAGTGCAACGTCACCGCTTGCGGCCGCTGGGACGAGAGCACAACGGCGTTGAGATTCAATTGCTCGCCGACCGCAACGCTTGTGCGCACCGTCGGCACGATCAGACGCGTCGGACCGGAGTAGTGCGGCGAAAGGGTCAACTCGTCGGGCAAGGGCGTGCCCAGAGCCGCGGCCAGGGTCCCGCCCGGGTTGCCCACGGCCTGCGGATAGAATCCATGCTCCCAGTACATCACCGTCGCGAGCCCACCGTTGGTGCTGACGGTGGCCAGCAGGTGCCCGAACGCTTCGCGGTAGGCGTCCAGGATCTCACGGTACGCCTCGGTGCCCAGTTCAGCAGCCAGTTGCTTCCGCGCGGCCGGGTCCGTCTCGGCGTTGACCTTCTTCATCACAGCGAGGAACTTGCCGACCGCACAGTCGAGCTTCGCCCCGGCGCGGAGGTACTCCATCGTGCCGAGCCAGTAGTCAAACCGATCGAGGTTGCCGGCGCCGGTGACCTTCGTACGGCAGCGAGCCAACTCGTCGACAAAGGCGTAGGCTCCGGCGACCTGCTCCCACGGCTGACCGTTGGGCCGCACGCCGGCCGGGCAACCTTGCGAGAGCGGGCGCGGCAGCCGGCTATCGACCGTCGAGAAAATGCCGGCGACGTCGTCGGCCGGCGCCTCACCGAACAACGCGGTCGCCCAATCGGCGTAGAAATCGCCGCAAGGGACCTTGCGCATCCGCGACGCCGGCGCGGCCGACTGCGGCGGCGCAACATCGGCCGCGTAGTCTTGCAGCGCCGGCCCTCCGCAGTTGATCTTCCGCGTGAACGTCTTGCCTTCGATCACGATACCCGAGATGCACGGCAGAGAGGCGAGGTACGCGAACTCGATCTTCAGCCGCTCGTCGGCGACTTGCACGTCGTCGAACGCTCGATCCAGCGCGGCGAACTTGCCGACCACGGCGAAGATATCGAGCCGCTCGACGACCTTCTTGCCCTGAATCTTCACGTCCCAGACCCGCTTGCCGGCCGAGTCGAAGTGCGGCTCGCAGAACTGTAGCGTGACGCGATACGTGCCGTTGGGCACATCCAGGTCGTAACCGCGCGTGTCGTAGCGGCAGGTCTGATAGAGCAGATCGTCCTCGGTACAGTCGACCGCCGCGCCCGGGTAGTTGGCCGCCTTGCCGCCGCGCGCACCCTCGGCCGGTTTCGCGGCCGGCTCGGCGACTTGCGCGTGCTTCGTGGTCCGGTCGTTCCATGGCTGCTCCCAACCGGCGCGGGCCAGCGTGGCGATGTTGGGCCCGAGGATCCGCGTGCGCCAGACCAGGCCCATCAGCCCCGTGCAGCCGTAGTCGAGCGCGTCGGTGGCGTCTTGTCGGGTGCGGCCGACCCAGAGCTGCGGCACGGCCAGGCCGCCGTTGTCGCCTTCCATCCAGGGGATGGCCCACTTGCCGCGGCGCTGGATCTGCTTGAAGGCCGGGTCGACCGGGTCTTCGCCCAGGTGGCGGCTGATCGCACTCAGCGCGATCTCCTTAGGCAGCACCTCGTCGAAGCCCGAGCGATCGTCGGCCGGACCCAACACCCAGCCGCTGGTAGCCAGTTGAAACGGCGCGTCGGCCTCCTTCAGCGCCGCCCGAGCGATCTTGACGTCGTCCATCGTCACCTTCATCTGCTTGGCCGTGTTGCCGCCCCAGGTCCAGCCCTCGGGCGTCCAGAGCCAGTAGTAGTCTAACGGGTGGGCGGCCGCGATCCGCCGAAACGTCCCTTCGTACACCTGCTGCACCACGGCCGGATCGGCCGGGTCCTTCCCTTGCGATTTCAGACGCTCCTGCAACGCCTTGGGCATGATCATGGGCGCTTCGGTGCCCAGGCACGTCTTCACGCCCACCAGTCGTGCGAAACCAAAGGCCTCGTCGAACATCGTGCCCGTGCGGTTGAACACTTCGTTGCAGGACTCGGGCACCGTCGGGCGCGGGGCATGGCCACGCAGGACCTCGGGGCCCCAGCCGTCGCGATCGAACATCGCCGCCGCGCCAAGGTGATACTGGCTGGTCGGCGCCGGCCGCAATCCGCCCCAACGGGTCGAGAAGAGCGCGTTGTAATAGACCGACGGGTAGCTGAACTTGACGCGGCCTTGCGGATCGAAGTCCCCTTCGACGCCCACCCAAACGGTCGGCTCGGCGTAGGGATGCCCCTCGGGATAACAGTGCATGCCGATGAAGTTCATCCGCATTTTGGCCATCTGGCCGATGTGCGACTTGTAGTCGTCGGTGTTCCAAAGGTCGAACCCGAACGGGTGGGAGCCCCAGGGATTCAATCCCCGCAACTCGAAGAGCGGCTTGCCCGTTTCCTCTAGAAAGGGCAGTACCAGGAGGATCTGCTTGTCGGGGATCACGTCGCCGTGGAGAAAGAACCGCACGCCCAGGTGCTCGGCCAGACGGTAGGCACCGTAGAGCATGCCCGGGCCATCGCCGCCGACCACCAGTAAGACGCGACGGTCGCCTTGCAAGAAGGTTTTCAGCACGTACTGCTGTGGCCCAAGTTCACCGAGAGAGAACGGCTCGACAATCGGGCGATCCTGCCGGGCGACGATGATTGCATCCCCTTCGGCCTTCTGCACGATCGGCAGTAGTTCGCCCGTGCGAAGATACACGTATCGACGAATCTCCCGCGCGGCGAGCGATTCCTGCGCGGTCGGCTCGGCCGGACAGACCACCGCCGCTTGCGGCTTAGCACAGCACGTCGCTGTGGTTCCGCCGACGAGGGCTGATATAACGAGGACGGCGACGTATCCATAACGCAATTGGCGCATAACAATATATCCTTCGGTGCGAAGCCGCAAGCGGCCTAACGGTTGAACTTCTTGATTGCCCGTTCGATGGCTCGGCCGACCGTTTGCGGGTCGCGGTTTCCGGTGCCGTAACTTCCGCCGGCTAGCGTGACGGCCGGGGCGATATAGGGGACGACGATCAGGCCCTTCGTGCCCAGCTTGGCAAACAGGTTCTCGTAGTATTCCTCGATGTAGGCGTCTTCCACGTTGAAATCGGCCACGATGTAGCAGATCTTCTTCTCGGCCAACGCGTGCCGCATGCGGGCAGCGGAGTCGATGGCGTCGAGATGGAGGTTCTGTACGGCGCGGAGGCCCTCGGTCTGCACGTAGTTTTCGACGTGCTGGTCGGCCTTGCCGCAGAAATGGATCGACCCGCCGCCGAACGCCGTGAGCACCTGTCCGTTGTAAGGGACGACGAACTCGCGATAGAGGTCCGGCCCGAGCACGATGCAATCGTCGTCGGAGATCCAAACGCCGCCGAATCCGCTCGGGATCTTCACACCCAACACGTACGCGTCGTCGTCCGTCGCCTGCCCGGCCACCTCTTTCTGCAGGCGGACCCAGTCGATCAACGCATCGGTCACCCGCTGCATCAGGTCGTGGACCACCTCGGGGTGATCGTACATCCCGTAGCAGAGGTTGTCGTATCCGACGATCTGCAACGCCGTGGTCAACGGCCCTTGGCAGTCGGTCACGCCGACGGGCAGGTCGGTCTGCCGGCGCATGGTGCGGATCGTATCGAGCACGCGGGGCATCAGGCCGTCGCGGCAGGGATCGGGCGTGCGGAGATCCTTCAGTTGTGCCAGATCGGAAATCGGCGGCAACCCGACCGCCGGGTCCATGCCCTCTTGAAACTTGATCTCCACGCCAAACCCGGAAGCCAACACGCCGGTGCCGTACCAGGGCATCAGAAAGGGGATATACGCGTCATCGTACTCGCGAACGTGCCG
>JABMRB010000988.1 GCA_013202865.1 Candidatus Nealsoniibacteriota bacterium
GCCAGATCGGAGCCGCTTACCCGAAACGTGGCTGGCGCGCTGATGACGTAGTTTGTCCCACCGATTACCAGTTCCTTGCTGAGGGTCACGTCCCCGTCTGCGGTGCTCACCGTTCCACCGGTGATTTTCATGGATCCGACGGCGTTGCCGCTGCCCGAGAGGGTGACCGTGCCGCTGTTGACCAGCAGTTCGCCGGGACCGCTGATCGTGCCGCCGACGTTCAACTCGTAACCGTCGCCGCAGCTCAACTCCAGTTGGGCATCCAGCGTCACGGGGCCCGTAACGCTGGAGACCATCGGTCCGATGTGGCCGCCGGGACCGGCCGCGGCACTAAGCGTGCCGTTGCCGATAACGTGGATCGCGTTGTTGTACGTAACCAGCGAAGTAGCTGCCGGCGTGGCGGATGCGACGAACGTGCCGCCGCCGTCGATGACGACGGTCGCGCCGCCGAGCGGCTTGGCGCCGGCGGCCGCCTGGCCGATCAGACTGCCGTCGTTGACGGCGAACGTGACGTGGTCCAGTCCGGCGCCCGCCGCATCGAGAATCAGATCGCCGGCGCCGGTCTTGGTGACCGTCGTCGGCGTGACACCGTCGGCCGTGATCGGGCCGAGATAGGTGGGCATCGTCGTATGGATACCTACGACGCCGTCGACGCCGGCGGCCAGCGTGGTGGCCGTGAAGTCGATACTGCTGATCGAGCCCGCCACGTTGAGCGTTCCGTTCTGCATGGTCAGGCTCTTGAACGTGGCGTCGCCTGGCAGATCGACGACCTCGAGGGTGGAATCTTCGGTGACCGTCAGGTCGATGCCGCTGAAGTCCGGCGCGCCCGCGCCGGAAAGGAAACTCAGCGTGCCACCGGCCATCACGACCGGCCGGTCACCCAACAGGGCCGGATCGGTGACCTCAAGCGTGCCGTCCCGGGCTTCCCAGGTGACGTTGCCGGTGCCGGTTGCACCCTCAGGTGCGGTGGCAAGGGCCCAAGTGCTCGGCCCCGCCTTGACGATCGTCAACTTCGTCTGCGTCGAGTTGTTGGCAAGGGTGCCGTAGTCGGTGGGTGTCTGCGGATCGAAGCCCACGCGAGTGGCGTCCGGGTGGATGGTGGTATCCAGGAAGGCGATCCCCTCGTGCGATGTGGCCGTGGTGGTCAGGTTGCCGTGTTTGAGCGTGAGGTGTCCGAAGGTCGCCTGCGAGTCTCCGACGGCGTGGAGCGTGGAGTCGCTAACGACTTCTACGTCCAGAGCGGTGGCTGCGATCGGCAAATGGGCCACGCCCTGCCAGATCCCGCTCTGATCGAGTGCGGTGGGATCGATGGTCTTCATATCGTCGTAGAGCAGACCGGCACCGGCGCCGAACTTGACGGTCATGCCGTCGCCGCCGCCCCTTTCGTAGAATGCCGTGGCGAAGTCGTAGGTGCCGGCCTGCAGATTGGCGGTGCCTTCGACGTTTCGGAAACCGTGGTTGGAGTTGTCGGCGGCGATCAGTTCACCCGGATCGATGTTGCCGAGCCCGTCGCTGAAGTTGCCGTCGCGGTTGAGGTCGATGTAGAGCACGTTTCCGTCGTCGCTTCGCATGCCGAAGGAGACGTCTCCGGCCGGCAAGTTCGGCCCGCCGACAATGATATGTCCCCTCCAGGCGCCGACGAAGTCGTCCTCGGGAACTCCGGCATAGGGCTGCAACGTGTTGTCGCCGAAGTCCAACGGTTCGGCGAGCGTGCGGTTCCAATCGGCCGGTCCGAGAAAGACTCCGTTGCCGCTGTCGATCGGTTGGATCGTATCCGCCTGGCCGTTAGGTACGTCGTAGAACAACCCGGCCAGGGCGTTGGCGGAGAGGACCTCTTCTCCCTCGACCGACAGTCTGCCGCCGTCGAGTACGGCCACGTTTGCCGAGGCGAGCAGATCGGCCGCCTTGACCGACAGGGCTCCGCCGCCCTGCTTGGTCAGCGCACCGGGCGAGGCGTTGCTCAACGACCCGACCGACAAGAAGCCGGAGGTGACGGCGATGCTAACGTCTCCGTCGGCAGCCAGCGAGTCGATCGACCCGCCGCCGGCCGACAGTACGGCCCCGTGGGCCATCGTCAACGAAGTACCGGGCGCAAAGGTGACGCCCTCTTGGACCGCCAGTGTCTCGCCGCCGTTGATAGCGACCGAGCCGCCGGTGACGTCCAGCGAATAGGCTTCGGCGGCCGCGGCCACGGTGATCGCACCACCGGGTACGATCGCGATTGTGCCGACGTCGGGTGCGCTGGGCGGACCGCCGGCCCAGTGGGCGGAGCCCCAGTTGTTGGTCGTCGAGTCCCAGGTTAGCGTGCTGATTTTCAGCAACTCGAAATTGTCGAACGTCGCGCTGGGGGAGGCGGCATCGTCAGCAGTCGCGACAACAAGGCCTGAGAAGCCCTCGGTGTACGTGTCGTCGTCCCACTCCACGGTATAGCCAGGCAATGGTGTCGATAGGTCCGCGAGGTCGAATACCTCGCCTTTGAGATGACTGCCGATACCGGTAAAGGTGAGCCGATAGTCTCGGGTGGGATCCAAAGGAGCGCTTGTATAAGCGAGCGGCGTGGGCACCTCACCGTCAATGCGCAAAAGATCCATGTCCTGTGCGACAGGCTCATAGAACCAAGCATATCCGGTGGTCGATTGGAGGCCGAAAGTGCCCGATCGCGCCATTAGGCCAAACACCTGATTCTGAGAGTTGTCCCAGTCGACCAGATCTATCGCTACCCAGAAGTCCGTGCAAGTAAGGTCCGATCGATAGCTCCCCGCGCGAGCTGGTCCGAACGCCGGATTTGGAGTTGCCGGAGATGCAATCTTGTAGCCGCCCGAAGGAAACTCAAAAGTGGCGGGAGGGGCTCCCAGGCCACCGAGCGGGTCGTATCGCTCCCAACCCGTATCGTTCCCGTCGTCGAAATCATCTGTGATTATTTGTGCCACGCAGTAGCGCGCCCCGAGGGCTGCAATACAGAAAGTCAACACCGCAGCGATGCGTACCGACTCCGCCCGTCGCGACCGAGTGAGAACCGCCGATCTGCTGCGCCGGCGAAAAATGCTCGTCATCTGTGGGATCGAGTTGATCATGCCTTGTCCCTCCCAGTAGAGTAGCCGTTTACGGCTGCAATCACGCGTTGCAGTGGTCAAGTTCCGCTGAACGGCGTAAGTCGTATCGTGACAGACGGAAAATCAAGAATCCACAAAGGTCCACCGGAAGAATGCACGCGGCGGGGAAACAGTCGCCTTCGGTAAAGGAGACCCGTGTTTCGTGCCGGTGCGGCGCTGCCTCATGGCAGGGGTGGAAGGCTTCCGTCGAGGTTTCAGAAGCCATCTGAAACTCAACGGCCCAGATCGCTAAGCGACCACGACAATCTCTATTATGCCAGATCAGATTTATGTGTCAACCGTTTCGAGCCCCGCTCGCCCCCCCGATAATAGCCGCTTTTTGGGAATTTGGCCGAAAACACCCTTCTGGAGAGGGGTTACGGCTAATTCGGGGCGGCTGCACCACGGTGATTACGCCGCGCGTCGATGCCAGGCGGCCACGACCAATCCGGCCAACAGCATCGCGATCGTA
>JABMRB010000989.1 GCA_013202865.1 Candidatus Nealsoniibacteriota bacterium
CGCTGCCTGAGCTTCCACGAGACCAACGAATGGCACCCCAGCGTGACGCACGACGGGCGGATCATCTATACGCGTTGGGACTACATCGACCGCTACGGATGCACGGCGCACCATCCTTGGATCACGACGCTCGACGGGCGCGACTCGCGGGCCGTGCATGGCAATTTCTCGCCGCGGAATTCTCGGCCGGACATGGAGTTGGACCTCCGTGCGATCCCGCGATCGAACAAATACGCAGCCACGGCGGCCCCGCACCACGGACAGGCGTTCGGATCGATCGTGCTGGTCGACCCGCGCGTTGTGGACGACGACAGAATGGCGCCGGTGACGCGGTTCACGCCCGAGGTGAAGTTCCCGGAAAGCCAGGGCGGTTCCCAGGTTTACGGCACGCCCTGGCCGCTCAGCGAGGACTATCAACTTTGCGTCTACGACGCCACCATGGGCCCCGGGATGGGACGGCAGGGTGGAGCCCACGTGCGAGGCAATTACGGCATCTACCTGATCGACGCGTTCGGCAACCGGGAACTGATCTACCGCGACCCGGCGATTGCCTGCCAGAGCCCGATGCCGCTACGTCCGCGGCCGACGCCCTCGCAGATTCCTAAGTTCACTGAGGACGTGGCCAACGTCAACCCCGACCTCGGTCGACCGGTCGTCGGCTCGAAGCAGGCGAAGGATGGGACGATCGTCGTGATCAACGCCTACGACAGTCTCAAGCCCTGGCCGGAGGGAACCAAGATTACGGCGTTGCGGGTGTTGCAGGTGTTGCCGATGACGGTTCCTTCGGGCGGTCCGCCGCACGAGACGGGGCTGCGGCTGCCGTCGGCCGGCGATTCGGTCGTGCCATGCCGACACGTGTTGGGGACCGTGCCCGTGGAGGAAGATGGCAGCGCTTACTTCAAGGTGCCGGCCCAGAAAGAAATGTTCTTCCAGGCGCTTGACGAGAAGGGGCTGGCCGTGCAGTCGATGCGTTCGGCCACCTACTTGCAGTCGGGCGAGCGGCTGGTTTGCCAGGGCTGCCACGAGCGGAAGCACCGCGCCCCTAAGATCCCGGCCGCCGTACCGCTGGCGCTGCGGCGAGAGCCTTCGCGGCTGAAACCGGACGTCGACGGCAGCAACCCGTTCAGCTATCCGCGACTGGTCCAGCCGGTGTTGGACCGCCACTGTGTGAAGTGCCACGAGGAGGAGGCCGACAAGGCGCCGAATCTGGCCCGCGAACCGATCCAGCGAAATTGGTACGCCTCGTACGTGAGCCTGGTGCCTAAGTACGCCTTCAATAACTACGGCAACGGACTGCGCACCATACCGGGGCAGTTCGGAGCCCATGCATCGAAGCTCTACGCGATCCTCCAGGAGGACCACTACGACGTGAAGCTCACGGAGGAGGAACTCCACCGGATCACGCTCTGGCTCGATTGCACGTCGATGTTCTACGGCGTCTACGAGAAGGAAGGCGGTCAGGCCCAATTACGCGGCGAACTGGCCCGGCCGACGCTGGAGTAGTTGTCAGTTGTCCTTCACACTTCAACATTCCTTGTTCGACATTCGATATTCAGCCCGCTTTTGGTCCGCTTCCACCCTGCGTGCTTTCGTTTGACCTTCTTCTGGAGGACAGCGGTTATGTTCCGTCAGTTCTCAGTTGTCAGTTGGCAGTTGGCAGTTAGCGTTTCGGTCCTGGCTCTGGCGGCCATCTGGGCGCCCGCGCCGGCCCGGGCGGCTTGGTGGGACGATGAAGCGGGCGACGGCCTATGGTCCAATCCGACAAACTGGAGCAACGACGCCTTGCCCGCTGCCGACAACAAGGTTGTCGTTGACGGCGGCTATACCGCAACGATTACCGACGACGTGCCCGCAACGGCCAACGCCAGGCTGGGGCTGGGTGTGGGCGGCAATAGTTTCGGAGGCGGCGCCGACGGTGGCTTTGTCGGCCTCGGCGGGAACGGCACGGTGATACAGACGGGCGGCACCGCCAGTTATTTTAGGTCCAGCCTGAATATAGGCAGCGGTTCCGGCGTCGGGACCTACCGGCTGGAAGACGGCAGGATCTACGCCTCGAATACGGGCGGGTATAATGTAGACGTCCGCATCGGCTGGGATAACAGCGCCGCCCTCGCCCCCAGCGGTTTCATCCAGAACGGCGGCGAGGCCATGTTCAAGAGCCTCTCTCTCGCCTGCAACGGCGACAACGCCAAGGCCTATTACACCATGAACGGCGGCACGCTAGGGGGCGCTCAGTACGGTTTCAATCTCACCACCGGCGGGACAGGACAAGAGGGCGTGTTCACCCAGAACGACGGAGTCGTCTCGACCGGCGACTGGCAAGATAACACGATCAAGATGGGCTCCGGGGTCGGCGACACCGGCGCGGCGATCTGGAACCTCAACGGCGGGGCGCTCGCGGTCGGAACGGTCCGCGGCGCGGATGACGCGAACCTCGGTTTCGTCTTCAACAGCAGCATCAATACCTATGTCGATATCGCCGGCGGTACGCTGGTCCTCGCAGACGATCTCGGCGTCGACGGCGGCAACTGGGACTACGACCGCTTCATCGCGACGTACGACACGGCCAATTTCCGCTCCTTTGGCGCAGACGTCACCGCCGCGTCGCAACTGCTGTTCACGCCGACAACGGTGACACTCGAGTCCAACATGGTCTCCTTGAAGACTTACAACGCGACCGCCATCACCGCCGTCGCCACTGGGACGACCTTCACCTGGGGCGGCGGCTCCGGTAACTGGTCCAGTTTGAATTGGGACGACGACGGCGGCGAACTCGTGTTGCCCGCCGCCAACGCCGAGATGATCATCGACGCCGCCGGCAGCGACGTGACCGTGACCGTCGACGCGACGTCCTACATGCCCGCCGGGCCGGTCACCGTTGCCAACGACGCCAGCCTCGCAGTCGAAAAGAATGCGACGCTGACCGTCAACGGTGAGGTCGCCGTCGGCCCCGACGGCACGCTGTCGGTCGACGGCACGCTCGTCGCCGACAGCGGTTCGGTGGCCGGAACGCTGGCCGGCAGCGGCACGATCAACGCTGCCCCGATCGACGTCACCGGCACGGTCGCCCCCGGCGGCGCAGGCATCGGCGCCTTGACGCTCGGCAGCGGCGAATTGGGCTTGGACCCTGCCGCAACCTACGAAGCCCAGGTGAGCCTGGCGGTAGTCAAACCGATCGAGGCCGACAAGAGCACGCAACTCGCGACCGACCAGATCGTCCTAGCCGACGGAAACGTTGCACTACAGATGGGCGGAACGCTGGCGATCAGCAGCCTCGGCGATCGTACGGACGCCGGCTATTGGGCCGCCTCGCCAGTGATCATCGACAATACCGTGGGCGGGGTGATCGGCAAAACTTGCCTCGGCGACGAGGAGCCCCCCTGCCCGGGCGCGAGGTTCGACGCGGTCACGCCGGCACCCCCGGCGCTCGGCGAACCGGCCCTGCATCTCGGCCAAGGGCTCTTTCTGCGAGGCGGCACGGGCGTCACTTACGATAGGCCCGGCGCCGGGAACGTCACCCACGCCGTGGAACTCGACGTGCTAGTCGCCCTGGGCGGCGACGGCGACGGGAAGGTCTGGCTGAGCGACTGGGCCGCCTTGCGGGC
>JABMRB010000016.1 GCA_013202865.1 Candidatus Nealsoniibacteriota bacterium
ACCAGGGATACTTACCCTCCTGAACGAGAGAGGTAAGATCGCCCTTGCCCACCAGATCGATATGCTTGAGCCAGAGGGCGGCGGATCCGCCGTTGATGTAGGTAATGGTGACAGGATAGCGCTTTCCCTGTTCAAGGGGCACAGGGGTCACGACCGCGTCCTTGCCGGGCTCCTTGCGGTAGACCTCGTTGCCCGCCAGGGAAACCACGGCGTGCGTGCTCTCTTCGAAACCGGCGTGGATTTCGTGTGTTCCGCTCATGGGAACATCGATAAAGGCCTTCGCCACCACCGTGTGAGGCTCCGCGATGGCCGGCAACTGAGCCGCCACGGCGCCCAGGGCGACAGTGGTCTCCTTGACCGGCTTCATGGCGCTGTAGTCCGTGCCCGCTTTGTAGGCTCCCGGATAGATGGCAACCTTGGCCCCCTTGGGCGCATCGCTGTCGGCAGTCTGATAGACTCCGTGCCTGAGGAGTGCCGAAGGCCCAACCGGCATGCGACCGACCTTGACGTTCGGGTCGGCCGAGAGGTAGATGCTCGGATAGACGGGCTGGGCTCCCTGAAGATAACCGAAGCCCACCATATTGGATTGACCCGCCAGAATGTAAACCTTGACCTTGCCGGCGGCCGGCGGGGTCGTGTCGGGCCTCGGCAAGACCGCAGGCACATCAGCGGTCATGCCCGAGACACAAACAAGCGAGACGCAGAGCATCATCGCCCATGTCAATCCGTTCTCATAAACAGGGAAAATTCTTCTCATTTTTGCGTTCTCCGGTTCAATCTCCGAGTCGTACTATCTTGCCACCGTCTCAAGCACCCCGTCGAGCTCCAGCCAGTCGTGAAGCTCCACAGCGGTGCTCTTGCCCTTGATCGCTTTCGGCTGCGTGAGTTTTGGCGCCAGCGTCTTGCTCGGAACGGTGTAGATGAAGGGAATATCCTCCCCGTCCTGCCAGAGAGCGAAGCGGGCCTTGAAACAGTTGGCCAGCGCAGACATCTCCGGACCGAAGTTGGCCCCCTGGTCATCGGCAACCATCGACTCGCTCGAGAGGAATACAATACCGCTGAGTTCCGCTGGCGTGAAACAGTGTACATAGACGTTGTAGGTCCAGGTCGCCTTCGAATCGCCGACTTGCGGTTTCGGCGAGGGATACTGGCCCCACGAACTCCCATCCGGTACAGCCTTGGTGTCCATCATCGCAGGGATATGCTCACCCCAGTACTGTTTCCATTCCGCAATGTAGCGCTGCACATTGGCGAGGTAATAGGGGTTATCGAAGTACTTGCTGCCCACCGTCTTGTAGTCTTCCATCAGGCTCGGCGCGTCTTTGAGGAAGCCGGGGGCGATCCAGTTCTTGATCGGCACATTCGTCTTGGTCTGCATATAGATGATGCCGACCGGCCGGCCCGTTTTAGCGGAAATACTGTTGCCGAGCACAGCCGCCAGCCCGGACGCATCCTTCCAGTAGGAGGCGTAGCGGTTGCCCCATTTGCCGTTCTTCACCATTACTCTTGGCGTTCTCGAAACGCAAACGCTGAAACGGCTGGGAGCGTCTTTGCCTTCGCGGCCCGACTGGTTCTCCATCATGCGCACGATCTGGCCGGACGACTTAACCTCCGAAACCTCGAATTTGTGCGGCGGCGCAGCCACGTACCAGACATCGCCGAACACGATGCCGGCGGCGACCCGCTCGTGTACCAGTTCGCCGTCAATGGTGAATGTGACCTTCAATGTGTACGGCTTGGGTCCGGCCTTCATCGGCGGCAGTGTAACCTGCCATTCCGCCATCTCCGGCGTCACGTCGATGGTCTTTTTGATGTCGCCGAACTCGAAGTACACCTTGCAGTCACCCTCTTCCGGGTCGCTCTGCCATTCGCCGTAGTTGCGAGTCGATCCCCAGATGGTGACCGGCTTGCCTGCCTGCAGCACGGCATTGTCACGGAACTGCACGCTCAACAGTGGCATCTTGCGGTATTCATAGATCTTCCCGACAGTGGCCGGATCAATGGTCTCACCGGCGATCTCCAACTTCTCGGCTGGCCAGGTTTTGCTGGTGACCACCGCGTTGTCGAAGTAGATGAACGGGGTCATCGGCAGCAGCGCTTTGTTATACAGGTTCGGGGCAAACCCGATTCCTCCGGTGCCATAGGAAATGCCACGCGGCTTCTTGACGCCCGGAGAGGTGACGATCACCTTGTCGCCGTCAATCTTCATGTTGACCGGATGCCAAACTCGGTCTTCACCGGTCAGGTAGAAAAGCTTCACCTGGTCGTCGCCGTTCTCGATCACCTTCGGGTCGGCAAATCCGGTAACGCCTTCGCCTTTACCCATGGCATTGGTACCAGTTTCGGCAACCACCGGACCACCCTTGGCATGGTCGAACTCGATGATCACCTTGTCGCCCTCGACCCTGTACGACTTGAACATCGGACCATCTGCGACGACCTGTTTGCCATATTGGTTCTTCAGCGCATGCAGGGCCAGCCGCTGACCGGGAACGGCTTTGGCCTGGTAGTGGATGGCGCCCTGGATATCGATCTGGCTGGCCATGCCGGTATGGGGAATATCGCGGGCAAGCCAGGTACCCAATCGCATCTCGGCGGTGCCCCCGATGCTCGGTGTGCCGTCGTAGGTGCCACCTCCCGGGGAATAGAACTGGTGGAAATAGACCGGCAGTTCCGGCTTGTCCCAGACAATGCGCCAACCGCGCACCAGGCTGTGCAGATTGTTGTAGTAGGGCAGCCCCTCGCCCGTGTTAGCGTAGCCCTGGTTCCAGATCGCGCCACGAATGGAGTAGGGCACCACCGGGCTCAGACGGCCGTTGAACAGCCAACTGGCATCGCGGTTGCTTTTCAGGTTACCGGGAATCCCCGCGCTGATTTCCTTCGCCTCCTCGCCCTTCTTGATCGCGGCTTCGCTCTCCGCAATCTGGTCTTCCAGTGACTTGTAGAAGGTGCCCCAGGCCTCCTTGTGCTCCGGCGTCGTCGGGTCGGTCCGCAGGCACTGCTGGTGGATCGCCTTGCTGTACTCATCCTCGGCAGTCGCGAACCCTTCACGCGGCACCCAGGCCTGGATGGCCGTCTGGCTGAAGGAGCAGTTGAGGATGCCGATCGGCACATTCAGCTCCTTGTGGAGCTTGTGGGCGAAGGCAAACGCGATGGCGCTGTAGTCACCGTAGTTGCCATCCTTCCAGGAGCCGGTCGCCTTCTTGATCGGGTGCAGCTGGGAGGTCACCGAGGTGACCTGGAACTCCCGGATCGGTGCCACCTTGCCCTCGGTCTCCGCCGCAAACTCCCCCGCCAGCTTGGCGCATTTGCTCTTGCCCACCTTCCACTGCATGTTGGACTGCCCGGAGGCCATCCAGACCTCGCCGACCAGGATGTTCTTCAGGACAACCATCTTGCCGGTGCTTTCGGCGATGACCATCTCGGCCAGGTCGAAACTGGCTTTGAGATCCTCCAGCTTAACGACCCATTTGCCGTCCTTGCCTGCCGTGTCAATCTTCTTCTGCCCTGCGAATTCAACGGTAACCTTGGTTCCCGGTTTGCTCCACCCCCAGACCGGGACGGCCATCTCGCGCTGCAACACCATGTTGTCGCAGAACGGCGATCCCAGTTCGATCGCCAGCTTAGGCGGTGAATCTGCCCCCGGCGCTATCTCGGCAGCATGGGCGGAATGAGACAAAAAGAACAGGGCGGCCACTAGGACAATGCGGGTAGTGATTCGAGCCATGGTTTGTGCTTTCATTGATCTTTTCGTGGGATAGGCTTCCAGCCTGGTGGTCATTGATACTATCTCCCGGATGTCTTGTAAACGAGTTCGTAGGTCTTTCCTCGATCGTTGCTTCTAAGAATGCCATGGCGGTTGCAGACAAAGAGCCTTTGGCTAGGATCTGACAGATCAAAGGCAATTCCAGAAATGCCCGCATTGAGAGGCACCGGTGAGGAGGCTCTCTCGGCAAGCTTCCCCTTGGAATAGACCGAGATCGGGTTGTTGTCATCGGATGAGAAAGGCGCCGCGACTAGAATCTCCTTAAGGCCCTTGCTATCTTTGCCAGCGGCAACCTGGCTATAGAAACTATCATGCGGAACATTCGGCCAACTGTGAATCAGGCCGGCTCGGTGCCACTTGAATGCGCCGCGGGTCGTCATGAAGAAGCCTTGCCCGCCAGATCCTCTCGGGTGGTGCATCTGCACGGCAGAGAAACCGAAGCCTGGATACGGTTGTATTCCCCATTGAGTGTTCTTTTCGCCAACCGAGTATATTCCGCCGCCCTCCTGCCCCGGGATTTCACAGCCAGGAGCCCCAAGGCCGGCCGCTTCGAATTCGGCGTCTGGAAATGTTCCTACAGTCAAATGACCGTCCAGGAGTTTGTTGTATTGTAGAAAGCTGATCCGCTGTGCCTCGCACTTAAGAGGCCCCTCTACATCGACTAGCTGCCAACTCTCTCCACTGTCCTCGCTCTGAAAGAGGCCTTTTGACTCTCCGCCTGCGGCAATCACATTGGGCTGATAGGGGTTGAAAGAGATAACCTCCCCCAGCAACGTGCTTGGTCCTTTGCCGTCGAAGTCGATCTTGTCGCAGACCCGGCGCCACGACGCCCCGCCGTCTTTGGTCTTGTACAGGCCTCCGGACGATTCTCCATCTTCGCAAGCCCCAAGCCCCGCAAGGACAACGTTCTCGTCTTCCGGATGCACTGCGATGGAACGAACATACTGAGTTACGCCCTTCTCCAGCTTCAGGTTGCCGTTGGCTTCCTCCCAGCGACTTCCCCCGTCTACAGATTTTAGAATCCCATTCCCGTAGGTGCGGGCATACCAGACCTTGGGCGCAGATGGGGACTGCACGACAGCAAGCACGCGTCCATTGAACAGACTTACATCCTCACGCTTCACTTCAAGCCGTCTGGGAGATGATTGGCTCTTGCCTCTTTTAAGGGCAACCTGATCGATCTTGCCCTGCGCCCAGCCCCCCCCCGGATCGGACGGTTGCTGACGGAAGGTCACACCCGCCACGCCCTTACGCCACGCATACCTGCTGCGCGGACTGATCAGGCAATAGCGCACAAGTTCCCAGGTCTTTCCATCCGGGGAGCGGGAAGTAGAGAAAAGCATATCCTGCCGCTCGAGCCGAATCCAATCCCCTGTGTCGTCAGGATACTGGTACCCCGTCCGACGGCTACCGGCCAGATCGCCGTGACAGGGCGTTCCGCGCCAACCTTCGCCTGCGAGACGGTAGAACCCATAGGCGTTGTAAAAGCATGGCTCGACGCCTGGCTTGAGAGTAAACATCAGTCCCAGCCAACTCCGGGACTTGACATGCCCATAGACCGGGTCTCTCCACGTTCTCGTGGGGAAATCGACCAGTCGGCCAGTCAGAGTAAAGTCACCCTCTACCTCTTGATTTAGAAACCAATGGGAGTCGCCGGTTATACGCAGCGACAGCCCCCCTTCTGCCTCCTCTTTTACGACCCCCAGCCCCGCCCCTTGGACACCGACAAAGTCTTGCTTCCAGGGCTCAATCACAACCTGCCCCTCGCTCTTGTAAGGAATCCAGTTCGAATCGACCGTGCGCTTGCCATCCTCATAGACCACGCGGGCGCGGATATCAAATTCGCCGTCTGGCAGCACTTTGTTCTCCAGTCTATACGGCGGTTGTGTGAGTTGCCCCAGAACAAGATCGCCGCAGAAGACATCAATCCGGGAAACCGTCTCACCGCTCTTCTTGACGTCGACAGAAATGTCAACCACATTTGACTGCTCTTTACCGCCGCTGGGCTTACAGAGCGTCTTCAGGATCGGAATATCACCCCCATCGTGGACCGTGAAATCGGATTGCGCGAAGGCTCTGAGAGGCATCCCAGGACCTTCCCACCGAAGCTGACATTGGCCACGCTTGTTGGCCCAAGCCTTCTTGCAATAGATTAACTCAAACGCGTGGGGGCCTTCTTTCAAGCAAGCGAGATACCGCCGTGCGCTGAGGTTGGCGAGGAAGCCATTGTCGCCCACCGTATCGCCGTCGATGAGCAATTGGCTGTTGCCGGCGGCGGCCAATTCAAAGACGTAGAAGCCGGTCTTGGGTACATGCAGATTACCGTTGTAGCGTACCGCATACTGTGATCGTTTTCTGTCCCACATCTCCCGCGGCGGAAGGACAAGCGTTGGCAGGATCCCAGACCGCATAAAGCCCTCTTTTGCCTTCTCGCCCCACCCGTCCTTCTCTCGCAGCAGGGCCAGATCTGGGATCGTCTCGAGCGTCCCTTTGTCGTCGAGCTTGAACAGCTCATACCCCAAACCTGCACGGGTCTGGTGCGAAGCGTTCTTGCCAGTCTGCGCTTCACCGGCAGAGACAGGGACCTCTTTTGTGACCTGGTTATCGAAGATATCGATAATGGTAATACGAACGCTCTTTGCCAGGCCGCCTTTGGTGTCAATCGTCTTCATCTGTATATGAGGTAACATCTCTGTCAAACCAGCAATTGGCTTGCCATCGGCAGCTAACACCTCAATGCGGTAGCCGAGTTGGGGCACTGCGGTCTCAGGGATGGACCAGCGAACCGCAACCTGCCCGTTCAACGCCTTGGCTTCGACCTTCTCTACAGCCGGCTTCTCAAAGACTGGTTTCTGGGATTGTTTGACCGTCCACGAGGTCTTGCCAGTAGTGCCAGCCGTGTGATCGATCGGATCTTCATAATGAAATGTGGACTCGTTCTCGATCAAGGTAAACCGAGCTTTGAACTTATTGTCCATCGAGATCGTATCGACGCTGTGCCATTCCGTGTTGAGCCGGCAGTAGAAGCGCCGAATATCGATGACACGGTCAGCACCCTTCGCGAGTTCTTCCACAAAGGTCGACCAGCCTTTGTAGCCGGTCACAGGCGCAGGTATGCGCATGACGGCACTCAGATGCCACTTGCCAGTTCCCTGGTCTTTGATCCACCAGCCCTCATAGCGATACGGGGCATTCTTCTCGGCCGGTTCCCAAACACGTTTGCACATGGTGAACCACACACCACGGCGCAGAAACGGCTTGGCTCCCCCGACAGCCGCCGCAGACCCCTCTCCACCTGCCCCCTGTGCGCCCGTGTATTTCCCGGTATAGACAGGGCGTGGCCGGTCACCGTTATAGGCTTCATCACCCCAGTACGTCCAAGGGGTGCCATGCTCCTGGTTCTCAGGGCCGCCCGTCTTGCCCGGGCCGCGAGTGAAGACGCCTCCATAGAACGCACCACCAACGGGGAAAAAACTTCCATTCCAGAAGGAGAAGTAAGTGCCGGAAGGCATAAAGGGGAAGCGCACGTCAAACATGAAAAATTCTGCGCCCTCTTTGACATTGGCATGGTAATACGACCCATTGGCGTTAGAGACCAAGAGGGTGAGAAATACACTTGCCACCACAAAGGTCTTCGACAGAGGTAGCATCAGACTCTTTTTCACGTTCCGCATAGAAAGAACTGATAGGAATCTACTTTTAGTCTCAGCACTCATATCACCCTCAATTTGCCGTTATGAAACCTGTTGTTGCGCACGAAGTCGCGTCTCTCGAACCTGAAGATAGTCTGGTAGTTTCTTGTAGGCCGCCCACCTGATGCAGCGAATCAACCGGTCACTTGTCCCACGAATACCCGACTAACACTTCAAAAAAGCCGAAGGCAGAAGCCGGGTGGCAAAGAGCGGACTGGAAATTCTTCAGGCCGCTCCACTGCCATCCTGACATTCTGCTACGCAGTATTCTACTTCACTGGTGTGAGCGTGAAGTCCTTGATGGCCATCCCGTACTGCGGCGGCTGGTTGCGCCAGAACCGCAGGGTGTTCTCGCCCTCCTCAAGGGTGAGCGTGACCGGCTCGGAGTCCTGCCAGTTCCCGACGGTGAAGGGCATCTCCATGGCGATCTCGGACTCGGCGTCATTCGCAGAGACGTTCAGTCGCTGATTGTAATTGGCCGTGACCACCTGCGCCGTTAACGAGTACTTGCCCGATCGTGGGACGGTGACCTTGTACTCGAAGCGCGAGTTCGTGCCCTGGCTCGGCCCGGTCGGGTCCACCTTGGGGCTTATCGAGTAGTAGCTTCGGGAATACTTGTCCGAAATTCGCTCACAGACGTTGCCGTATATGTCGTAGAGACCCCACGGATTGGGCTTCTTCCGACCGACAGGATGCGACTTGGCGTCCGCGTTGTCCTTGAACCAGGCATAATCCCCGAGTTGCGAGGGATCGTTGCCGAAGAACCATTTCGTGTCACGGCCCGCGCGGGAGGCATATTCCCACTCGGCCTCGGTGGGTAGCCGCACCTCATGTCCGGTCTTTTCGGCGAGCTTCGCACAAAATTCCAACGCGTCAGGCTCGCCGACATTGTCGGCCGGGCAGTCCGGAGC
>JABMRB010000990.1 GCA_013202865.1 Candidatus Nealsoniibacteriota bacterium
ATCTCCGCCCTCGCGCCGTTCCCCGTCAACTTCGCGACGCTCGCGATCTCCGCCCTCGCGCCGTTCCCCGTCAACTTCGCGACGCTCGCGATCTCCGCCCTCGCGCGGTTCACCGTCAACTTCGCGACGCTCGCGATCTCCGCCCTCGCGCGGTTCACCGTCAACTTCGCGACGCTCACGATCTCCGCCCTCGCGCGGTTCACCGTCAACTTCACGACGCTCGCGATCTCCGCCCTCGCGCCGTTCCCCGTCAACTTCGCGACGCTCGCGATCGCCGCCCTCGCGACGTTCACCCTCTATGCGGTCGCCTTCACCGCGTTCGCGATCACCTTCACCGCGTTCGCGATCACCTTCCTCGCCGTCCTGCAGGACGACCACCACCGTGGCGTCGACGGAATCGTCGGCCGCGGCGTCGTTGGACATCGGGGCGGCCATCGCCACAAAGGCCATTGCGGCCAGTGAGCGGCGCCATGAACTTGTCAGTACGCTCATCGTCGTTTCTCCTTCTGCTTGGGTTGCCTGGGGACGAATCCAGGCGGTACATAAAACGATAACAAAAACGATAGTCAACGGCAGCGTCGTTCGGGCCAAGGCCAACCGCCCGCGGGACACTGCCCGGGGCGACCGCTTAGGCAAACTCAACAGCCGCTGCACGCGGCGCCCCAAACTCGAACGAAAGCCGGGCCCCTCGAACGGCACCCAACCAAGCCGCTGCCGTCGGGCAAGCCGGCGCCCGAGCGCCAGCAGGCAATCGGCCAGCACGCCGGGCCCGTCGGGTACCAGCAGGCTCGCTTCATCGGCGACGGCCTCGTTGGCCGCTCGTAACCGGCGACGCGACCACCACGCCGCCGGATGCCACCAGAGCGCCGCACACGCCAGATCCGACGCCGCCTGCCAGGCGGGATCCCAACCGGCCAGATGGGCCAGTTCGTGCATCAGCATGGCCTCCTGCTGATCGCTGCCGAACTCCTCGGCAAACGACGCCGGCAACGCAACCGTCGGACGCAACGTCCCAAACGCCACCGGGCTCTTCAACGCGCCGGCCTGCAAGACGTGTACCGGGCGGCGGATACCCAATCGCCGGGCAAGCCGTTGCACACGGCGGCAAGTCGCGGCGTCGGCCGGTTGCGTGTGACGCCAGCGAAACATCACCAACAACACCCACGACCGCACGACTGCCCCGGCAAAGATCGCGACCCCCGCGGCCCAAATCCCAACCGGCCACCAAGGGATCTGGCGGTCTGCGGCAACCACCGGGGCCGCTGCCTCGGCAGACGCCGGGATCCGGGACGGCTCGATTTCCGAGGTCGATTCACGTTGCGGCGACGCGGGCGGCTCAAGTTCGGCCTCCGCTACGGGCCACTCAAGTACGACGAGTTTGGCTGACGCGGCCGGGGCCTCTTCCCAATCGGCGTTGAATTGTGAAGCAAAGAACGGGGCGTCGGTCTGCACGACGTCGCAGAATTGGAGTGAATCGAACGGCGAGACCTGCACGGGCTCAGCCACAGCCTCCAGGGCCGGGCCTTGCTCGGGCATGGTTTGCCGGGAGTTACTCGAATGGGTCGCAATCACTTTCGCACTGCCGGTCGACGGCGACTCGATCCGGGTGTCGGCAAGCCGAACGATCGCGCCGCCGAAGCCCGTGAACTCGGCAGCCAACAACACCAACATCGCGACGACTGCAACCTGCCAGGCCGTCCGTTGCCAGACCGCGGACCGGATGAGCCGGCACAGCAGTCCGGCAGCGGCCACGACCATCGCGGTTCCGACAAGAAGGACCACCATCGCTTCGAGCCCGCTGTCCAATGGTTGCATGCTTCACTCCCGTGATGCTAAGCTCGGTTTCTGCGTTGTCGGATCAATTGTTCCAGCCGTGCGAGTTCGTCGGGACTGACTTCGTGGGTTTGGAGTAGGTGGCTGACGGCGGCGGCCATGTTTCCTTCAAAGAGCCGGTCGACCAGGTCGTCGGCCATGCTCTGGGTAACGTCGGCGTCGCTAACGGCCGCTTCGTAGATGAACTTGCGTTGCTGCTCGCAGTGTCGCACCAGGTGGCGGTCCTCCATTTTACGCAACATGGTCGCCACGGTGGTATACGCCAGCGGTTCCCCGTCGAGTTTTTCCTGCACCTCGGCAACGCTGGCCGGGGCGATCTGCCACAAGACACGCATGATCTTCAACTGCAAATCGCCGAGACGGTAGGTTCGTTGGCTACTCATCGCTTGGGAGACTCCATGACTGCGCCGCCGGGCTCGATGTGATTACGAGATCGACTTGACTACCGAGGTAATACTACCGCGGTAGTCACGCCGGGTCAAGGGGGGATTTTCGACGATTTTCTGGAATTTCCTGCTGGCGCTGCAGCCCTGGCGAAAGTATGCGACTTGCTCGACGTCTCCGTTGCCGAGCATGCTTGCACTGCCGTGTGAGACGGTTCGGACGGTGACCGCGGGGATTACGCCGCGCGACGACGCCGGACCATCAGGGCCAACCCGGCCAACGCACCCAGCAGCATCGCGATCGTA
>JABMRB010000991.1 GCA_013202865.1 Candidatus Nealsoniibacteriota bacterium
CACCGACGCCGGGCTGGTGCATCTGAAAGGACTTACGGACCTCAAAGTCCTGTCGTTGAACAACACGCAGGTCACCGACGTCGGAGTCCAGGACCTCCAGAAGGCGTTGCCGAACTACACCATATACCACTAACCGCTACCGTCGCTCGTATGATGATGACCAGTTTTGACCCGCCGAAAACTAAGCCCCGTTGGTATCGCCTGACGCCGGACAGGTTCTTGATTGCGTTGTCCGCGGCGGCAATGGCCGGGTCTCGCAGCATACGATTTACGTCGCCCTGGGCGTAAATCTCGAAGGCCGCAAGGAACTGCTGGGGCTCTGGCTCAGCGAGAACGAGGGGGCCAAGTTCTGGCTCGCCTGCCTCACCGACCTGAAGAACCGCGGCCTGAGCGACATTTTTGTGGCCTGCATCGACGGCCTCTCCGGCTTCCCCGAGGCGATCCGCGCGGCCTATCCTGCCACGAGCGTGCAGCTTTGCATCGTGCATTTGGTGCGTGCGGCGTTGCGTTACGTGAGCAGCGAGGACAGCAAACAGGTGGTCCGCGACCTGAAGAAGATCTATCGGGCGGCAACGGTTATCGAGGCAGAGCAAGCGCTCGACGAATTCGCTCAAGCGTGGGATGCCAAGTATCCGACGATAGCCAAGCAGTGGCGTGCCAAGTGGACGGACATCATCACGCTGTTCGATTTCCCTGCCCCGATTCGCAAAGCGATCTACACAACCAACGCCATCGAGTCGGTCATCGCCGAACGATAGAGTGGGCTTGTTCGTTCCCGGCAAACACCGGCTATTGTTCGCCAACGAACTGCCCTGTCAGCGATACTATAAAGACTATCGCATTAGTGGGCCAAAGCGGCAAGGAAACCGAACACGGCCCGATTTGGCATTTCGCCCCCTACTGACCACCTTTCTGCCACCTTTTTTGGTGATCCTTGGGCAATCGGCAATGTTCGGAAACCGAACACGGCCCGGTTTGGCAGGAGCGTCTCAGTTTGAAACTGAGACGGAGACTGAGACGGCTAACGACCACCTTTCTGCCACCTCTTTTGGAACTTCTTGGGTAATAATCGACTATGTTCCTCCGAAAGAGGACGTACCCGCCAGCTACTTGACAGTTTCCCGCACCCATTGCTCAGAATCTCTCAATCGCCATATCAGGCCAGCGTTTTATTGTCATAGGCATAGGTGGCTACCTTCCCAACAGCTTCTTCCAACAATTCTTCCATGAAGTCCATCAATCTATCCATCAGTCCGTCCATGATGTCCATCGTTATTAACTTCCGAAGGCTGGACCCCTAACTCTCGTTGGAACTGCGGCAAGCAAAAGTGTGCAACTTTCCTTACTATAATACTAGTAAGAAATCTTGCACACTTTTGACGAAGTACCCCCAGTCTGACAGCAAGAGGCCAGGACACAGATGGGAGGTTAGGGGTCGTCGCCCCGACTTCCCGGCTCTGCTTGGCGGATCTTGCCAACCTTAATAACCAGTTCACCTTGATGGTCCTCCTGATATTTCTTCCAATAGGTGGCTACCGTCCGTCTCTTCATCGCCGTGGCTTGAAGAACGTCCTTGAGCCTTACCCAGTCACCGTCATCAAGAAGACTCTCGATTGCCTCGCTCACCCGCCGATAGTTCTCAGCAGCATCTTTTTTCGTAGGCAGTCGAACGTCAAATAGCTCGGTAGCCATGAATTGTTCGACTTCCCAGTCACCCACCGGGGCGTTGGTGATCACAAAAATGGTGGCTTCACGTTGCAGAGGACGAACTCGGCCGATTGCCTGAGTCAAATCTGCCGATACCACGAACTCTTCAATGGCCCGAAGACGAGAATCCCCATACGTCATCGTTTCCGAGAGGAAGTAACCGTTTTCCCGGCCCCGGTGTTCGTATTTCGTCCTTGGGAGACCTCCAAAGCCCCATATAGCCATGGCCAGTTCCCAAATGGTGGCTTCGTCCTTGTACGGCGTGCCCACAATAATAAGGTGGTCATCGTCAAAGGTGTGGCCCCGGCAAGGAAAGTTGTGGCGGGCCGTGATTCTGTCCTGGTGTTTCAGGAGTCCAAGGATGTCCGATTCCGGCGAAGGACTGTCGGTCACCGACTTGAAGCTGATAAGAGCCGCCGGGCTATGCTCATTGAGGATGTTGTCCAACACTTGGGCAAGCCAACTCGGGTTATGGGGCTGATGCCGCTGTACCTCTTTCTTGATCCGGTTGCGGGAAACGTCGTAATCCATGACCTGGACCACGCGGCCCAACTGTTCAATGGGCGGGCACTCCCAGACCTTGATGTTCCAGTCGGGTGCAATGGCTCTCAGCAAGTCCTCATTGGCCGTTGCATCGAGCATAAAGATTTCTTTGTCCTCGGGAAGTGGATTCTTCTTCCGGAAGCGGACGACAACTACGTCACCATCCTCCTTCTTGATCCGTTCGAGCAAAACACTAGCATCAGCGGTCATCAATAAATAGGTGGCGGCCCGGTATAGATTGTGGACTTGCCGGTTCTCCTCCTTGAAGGCGACCTTGTTGAACCATTTCTCGATGCTCGGCAGCTTTTTTAGGTCGGCGTCATGAAGATGCTCAGGTAGATGATACGGCATAAACTTCGCGTCAGTGAAGTTCAAGAACTCTTGTGCCGTGTCTTCAAGCCACTCGATGAGGCCGAACAATGCTTGTGTGTGGGGATGAGCATCATGGTCATGGGCCTCCTCCCACCGCCGCAACATCTCGCCCCATGCCCGCCATTGGCCGAGGTTAAAAGAAACTGGCTCCAGCAGTAGGTCCACGCAGTTCTCATCCAGCACAAGGATCGGGCGGTCTTCGTTGCCGTAAGCCTCGTAGAAGCCGTCATGCGTGTGATAGATGGCGGCCGCACAAAGCTGGTCAGCCTTCTTAACGCTAGCAAAGGCCAGCAAGTAGGGGCATTTACTGGGGCCGATTGGGCATTTGCGGCATGGGTATGATTGGCTCGGTTTGAATCCACGGCGTGCAGTTGCCTCGTATTCGGTTGGATGCGGGCACGCGGTTTCACGCAATACTGGCATTCGTTGGGCATTGCCGTCGCCGATATCGTTGATGATTTCGTCATGGTGTCCGGCCAGCTTATTCTCCAGCGTCAAGATGGTGGCCTTGCGATCCTTCTCTCCGAGCTTCATGCACAGCGTGTAGGTCTTGCCCAGTCCCGGCGGTCCTTTGATGACGTGGAGCGTCTTGGGCTTTGCCGGTCGGCTCAACTGTTCCTCGAAATACTGGCTCAGAAGCCCCCTGGCTTCGTCTAGGGGCGTCCTGTCGGTATCGGTAAGATATTCGGTCGGGTAGCTGATGCGGCGGCTATGGGGGCGTCCTGGGGATTTCTTGGCCTTTGACTGATAGTGGTCAACGAGTGTCTGCCAAGGCTGCCCCGTCAGAGCCGCCATCACTCGGAAGAACGGATGGTTGGTGTTGGTGCCGAAGTCCCTGAGAACGCCGTTGAAGACGTTGAACACGCCGCTGGGATGGTCGTCGGAGTTGCCGTCTCTCAAAAGCTCGGGAACGAAGCAAGGGACGTTGCCGTTTTGGTCGGCGTGGTTGACGATAAACTCAAGGCCAGCGTTTTCGGCTTCTTCCAGAAGGTCGAACTGGCTGAGAATGTAGTCAAATCGGTCTCGGTATGGCCAGCGGGATTTGGAGGTGCGTTCCTTTGATGTGGTCTTGTTGGCCGGGTCTCTCTTGTGCTCGTTGTAGAAATCAATGATGTGATCCGGCAAAGGCGGTGGCGGGCAATCGAACGGGTCAACAATCCATCTGTATCGGGTGTTGCCAATCGTGGACGGCGGAAGAATAGACTGATGACGACCGGTGCGGAACTCGATGGCGAGGTTCTTGATGTCGAGGTGACCAACCGAATCAGGGACCTGGAAGAGCCGATGAATGCTCTTGCTCGACTTGTAGTGTGGAAAGTCCAGCCCTTTGCACAGGTCGGTCAGGATCGCCTCCCCTTCGGTCGAGTCGCCCTCCAAGTCGATCAATTCACTGCCGCCCAAGTTGATCCCGATCCCGGCGTCACCGTGGAAATCCAAGCAGACTTGGAGGTACTCCGCATCCGGTTTGACATCCGGCCAGCCTTGGTAGATGGGAGCCTTCGCCTTCTTGCCAAAGCCATGGACGGGCACCAGCCACCAGCCGAGTTCTTCGACGTATTTTGTCCCCGCAGAAATGCAGGGGTCCTTACTATAATACATTAGACGACCTTTGGTTACGCTGCCTCGTGGTCGATGGTTGCGGCCACGGGGCAGCGGCCCACAAGGGGCTAATCGGATGCTACTCCAGCTTGCCGAACTTGTGGGCGAGGTTCATCAACTCAAGCAGTTTGTCCATGTTCTGCATCCCAAGCCCTCGTAGCGAGCTTGTGCCGTCCTTGTTGACAATTTGATATGTGTGCGAGCCCGTCTGTTCCAAAGAGAACGGCCCCGCGAGCGGATGGACCGAAACATCGATCCGCTCGTGGCCCGCCTCCTCCAACGCAGCGATGGTCTTCTCGGCATGCCAGACATAGTTGTAATAACCCATGTCAGTATGACGCTTGGTTATGAAGCCATCGTCGAAAGCCCTGGAACTCGGCACACGCCGTTTCCCATCCGCCGCAAAAGTGCGGAGATTGACTTCCATCAGCCATTTCCCAACTGTGTGGGAAGTCGCCCCAAACAGTTCTCCGAGTTCAGTCTGATTCATGTACTCATCGGTGCTCATTATCCATATCCTTTCTCTTCGAGGTTTATGCCGAAATGGTCGGCCAGCCGCTCCACGTCCTTCCGTGTGAAGATCCGCTTGTTTGCGATCCGTTGCCGGGGCTCGGGCACCAGCCCATTGACCAACACGTAGTTGATCTGATAGCCCTTCACGCCAAGGATTCGGGCCACGTCGCTTAGTAATAAACTGCTTGTCATGATTTCATCTCCTTTCTTTATGGCTCTTCCGGAGAATCTGTGGGTAGATTGAAGCGGTTTGATGGATTGAAGGTCAGGTTTTCTGAGGAATGGGAGGACAAAAAGAATGGGATTGCCTGGGAAACAACGAGAAAACAAGTGTTTTTCGTTCGTTGCCTTCCCCAATTCGGTCAGGCACGTCGGAGACGCCCGTGCCTAAAGGGGCTCATGGACGTAGCGATACTGGCCGCCACATTTCCAGCCACTCAATGCGGCCAAGAAGCCCTGAAAAACCAGCCTTTCAGCCACTTTTGGCGTCAAATTCACCCACAGATTCTCCGGAGGAGGCCTTATTTCAAGCCGACTTATTGGCCGCCTCGGTCGAGCTGCGGCGGTGGCGGCTAAGTGTTAAGGCGGGGCAAATTCAGCAGGTTCATCACGGAATCGCGTCCCTGGCAACGCCACACCAACACATCTCGAGTAATCACCATGCCGGCGTGATCGAGAAGTTCCTGAAGTTTGCCACCAGCAGACGCAGCATTTCGAGGTCCCATAGCAGCAGCCCGGCCAATGCAACGGTTACGATCGCCAGCGCAATGCGATGCGAGGCCGCCCAAAGCGCCGGGGCCAGATGCATCGACAGCAATAGGGGCATCAGGTGCTTTGTCTGCCGCCAGTCGACGAGGCTGAAGACCACGGCGGTAAGCAGCATCCAAACGGCCCAAAGCCCCGGCGTGTCGCGCCATCCGGTAGCCGGGTCGCCGATGGTCGTACGCTTCGGGGTGGTCCTGCGTGCGAAGCAAAGCGCCGCCAGGGCCACGATCGCCAGCGGTAGCAGGACGTAGCCCGTATGCTGACAGAATTCCAGCCAAAGGGCGCCCACCGCCGGGTAATTGCCGTATCCCAGCGGGTTCTCGTGAATGATTCGGTCGACCAGATGATGTCGCACGTGTTCCAGCCAGAAGGCGTTTGGGCTGACCGCCAGTCCATAGGCCCAGAAGATAATCGTGCCGGCCGCAAACCCGATCGCCACCGGATCGAGCAGAGCCCGGATCGCTCGTTTCGGCAGCGGGGTTTGCACCGAGCGAACGAACTCCCACACGATCACAGCGACCGGCAGCAGGACGAGTTTGTGGTTACCGAGCCCCGCAAAGCCGCCGGCCAGCAAGCAAGTCGTCCAAGCCCCCGGCAAACGTTGCCTTGTTCGCGACTCGACCGCCAGCAGAATCTGCATGGCCGCGAACATGGAGATTGCGAAGTAGCCGCCATAGCAGGATCGAACGAACACCTCCGGATTGGCCGCAAAGGCCGACGCCGCCAGCAGTCCGAGCCACCAGTACCCGGTCATCCGCGCAATCCACGCCCCCAGCAAACCGACCGTCAACGCCGCCAGGAAGACGTTTGCAGAGCGGGTCGCCGTGCGGTGATGGGTGTTCCGTTGAAAACGGTCGTAGATCAATTGGACCTCTAACTCCCGCACCGAAATCCGCTCGCCCGCGGGCCATTCGTTGCCCTCGGGCAATGGTGGACTGACCAAGTAGTCGTTTCCAGGGACGCCCACGATGCGATGCCGCGTGGCGAGCCGGTCTTCCAATCGTCGGCTGCCGACCAGGCCCCCTTTCTCGGGCAGGCAGAAGAACTCGTCGACGGCGGGCTCAAATGAGAGCCCCTGCGCGGCAAGGCGTACCCGGCGCCATGCGGCGTCGTAATACGCCAGGTCGTCCTTTTGTCCGTGGTAGAGAAATGAGCCGGCCACGTAGACGTGGACCAACGGCGGGTGGGCGTAGCAGAAGTTTGTGCCGCGGTCGGTCAACAGCGTCATCTGCAACCGCTGAAGCAGCCCGTACGCCGTACCTTGCGTTTCGTAGTCGTGGTCGTCCATCACGGGCACGATCACCGTTGCACCTTGGAAAAAAGCGAGATACGCCGCCGCGAACGTCAGGAGGCCGACCCAGGTGGGGCTGGGGATTCCAGAACTAGAGATTTCGGGATTGCGGATTTCGGGATTTCGGGCCTTTCGCTTTCCAAATCCCCAAATCCCCGAACCCCCAAATCGCTTCCCCCGCAGCAACACCCCCAAGTTCGTCAGCACCCAGGTGACGTTCCAAACGGCAACGCCGGTGATTGGGCGGCCGATCAGGTGCATGCCGACCAGCACGGACACGAACACGACCAGCGAAGCGGCAATCACCCCTAACAGACCACCTCGCCGTAGCCATCGTCGGCCGACGAGCGCCCCTACCAACGCAATCCCCGGCACCAAGAACAACACCGCATTGACGGCCAGCGATCGCAGCAACGGGACGTCGATCAACGTCCAGCCGGGGTGACACAACAGAAACGGAAGATTCAGCACCACGGCCCAGGCTGCGTAACGAACCGGCGAGGGCTGCAAGATTCGCACACCCGTCAACGTCAGTCGCCGCCAGCACATCTTCGTCCAGCAGCGGGGCCGGCCGTCGCCGTGGCCCAAGAGCAGAAAGCCGACGCAAGCCAGCAGTGTCGCCGCCGAGATCGCTGCCCCCAAGAGAAAACTCTCGGGCAAGTAGTAGAACTCGACGCTCCGATCGCCCGGGCGCACCGGGATCGAGACCAGTCCCTTGGCGTTTTCCTCCGGTGCCGACTCGGCAAGCAACTTCTCGTGCGTGCCGTCTTCGCCGCAACGCAGCGCCTTCCAGCCGGGGAAGTAGTTCTGGTTCAACACCAACCGGTCGGGTGTATCCGCTACGTCGAGCGCGACCTTCACTCGCGACATCGACCACTCCGCGATTGTGGCCTTGCACTGCCCTGTCGAGCCACGCCCCGATTGAAGATAGGCCTCGCCGCGATAGTCCGGATCGCTCTCTAGCCGGACCTTGCCGCGAGGGACGGCAATGTTCTCGTAGTCGCGGAGCACGCCCGAGTTTGCCGCCAGGTACGGTTCGTGGGCACTGTACATCGCGGCATAGCGAACGTCGTCTTCGGCGTAGCGCTGGGCGAAGTGCTCGTGGGCAGGCACGTCGCGCGGCGGGCAAACGAAAACGTCGGAAAACAGGGTCCAACTCAGCACGGCCAATTCGGCGTAGATCGCCGCCGCCATGCCCCAGACGGCCAAACGACGCCACCACGCAGGCGAGCCGCCTACGCCACAACGCGCGAGCCGCTCGGCCAGACGTCCTAAGCGGTCGATCCCGTACCCGCCGCCAACGGCCGCCACGAAGACCACGACCGCCAGGAATCGCGAAGGTACCTGAAGCGAGCCGAACATCGGCAGCCATTTCCAGAGCGTCCAGAGGTTCAACGGCAGCGTGGCTCCCAATGCCAACAGCAACGCCACCAACCCGGCGCAGTACAAGGGCCAGTGACGCCGAAGTGAAACCGCCAACCCCGTCATCGCCGCCGCCAGCCCGATCCACGTCAGGTAACATGTGTATTCGTGCCAGTCGTCGATCATCCCCAGCTCGTTCAATCGCCATCGCCAGGGCTTTGAAATGGGTTGCAGGGTGTCGATGACCCGACTCGGCAACAGATACTCAAGCGTCTTCTCCCCGCCCGGGCGGCTCTCTTCGCTGCGGACGAGGTCCAGTTCTCCTTGGCGAGTTCTCAGTTGCAGCGTGCTCGTGCCGAAGCGTCCTTGTCCGATCCGCACCCGCAGGCCACGTTGGGCCCCGCGCTGGAAGCAGAGAACAGTTCGTTGCGTGGTCGTCTTCCCATCGGATTCCCCGGCCGCAAAACCCATCGGGTGCAACGAGAGCCGGGCCGGGGCCTGCCGCTCATCCTCGGGTGGCTCGACGACGAACAGGTAGGGGCAGTCCAGCACGCGCGTTACGCACCAGTCGGCCGTCGAGGTCAACGTGGCCTCCACGCAGTACCATGGCGCGTCGCGCGAGACCTTGGCCGGCAGCGGCTCGCGGCCGAGAAATACGTGCCGGGGGATCGTCAGCGCCCGGCGGTTGCCGGCCGCGCCCGGCACGGTTGCCCCGTGCTCTGTCTGAAGTAACACTTCCTTGCCGCGAACGATCTTCAGCGTAGTGGCACCTTGGTTGCCTCGCGTGACGGCCATTCTCAGGCCGCCGCGCTCCGGCAGTCGGGCGTAGAGGGTTGCGCGAACCGACGCAGGATTGCCCACCCAAGCGTCTTTCAGTGCCAGCCCTTCGGTGCTTAGCGTGCTCAGGTCCAGTTCCCATGCCGATTTCACGGTTTCTCGTGGTGCAGGCGTCTCGCCTGCATTCGTCTCACCTGCACTCGCCGGTTCTTCGATTATCAGAATATAGGGAAACCCCTCGAACCTAAGCTCGGTCCAATCGGAGGTCGTGCTCAGCGTGATTTCCAGACGATGCCACGTTTGCGTCTCATATCGGCTGGCCAACAGCGGAAGCTGCTGCGGCAGTAGCCGGGCCAACTCCGCGTCGGGTGGATTGCGAAAGTCGCGCGTTGCCCAGAACAACTCCGCCTGACGGGGATCGAGCAACGCACTGACGGCCGCCGCCGGAGATATCTGCTCGTGACGCCGCGTGTCGCGAGGATTCGACCGTAGAAACGCCAATCGCGGCACCAACACGACCGCACAAAGCAGAGACGTCAGGCCAACCATCGCGCCCGCGTGGACAACGGCGCGCCAGCGGCGGTCGCGCCAGCTTTCTAGGATAGCCCAAATTATCAACGCGGGCACGAAGACGGCCACAACGTAGATCGACCCGTGCAACAACGCCGACGCCAGGACCAGCGCCGCGGCAACCACCCAGCTCCGCCGACCTGCCCTCGCCCGGACCAGGCACCATACGACCCACGGCATCAACCCCAGCACGCACCACTCCAGGTGCCCCTCGGTAACGTGCATGGTGAAGTGGGCACTCATCATCAGCAACACGCCGCCGGTAAAGCGTCCGGCCGCCGAAACGCCCCATTGCCGCAACAGGACCGCCATGCCGACGGATCCCAGAGTCACGAACATCAGCACTTGCAGGCGCAGCCCGATCGACGCGCCGAGCAACAGCGTCGGCACGTACCACGGCGAGAACGCAGGGCAGTGAGGATGGGCCGCCAAGACGTTGCCCCCGCCCGTATAAGGGTTCCACGTCGGTGCTTGCCCGTCGCGGAGCATCGCCATCCGAGGCGTTTCGTAGCGGAAACGAAACTGGTCCCAGTCGCCCCGTCCCCAATTGTTACCGGGTGTTGCTAGAGCGAGGCAGTAGCCGATCGAAGCCAGAAGCAGCAGTCCGTATACGGTCCACGTGCGCATGGTTCCGCCGTCAGGGGGCCAACTGGGATCCTTGCAGATTGCGGGCGAGAAAAAGTAGCCCGCAACAACAAACACGCCCGCAGAAGCGGGCGTGGACGTCAGAGAGAATCAGGAGAGAGGGGCTGAGCAGTCGAGGCATGTCGGCAGTATAGCGGGCCGACATGCCCGGGTAAAGCTCGGCCTTAGCAGGAGGCCGATGCACGACGCTTCTTCCAACCGAATCCGAGCAGTCCGGCCAGGGCGATTCCGACCAGTGCGAAGGAGGAGGGCTCGGGTACCAGGGTTCCACGGATGCTTCCCGTGCCGGAGGCGTTGAACCCGGTGATGTATCCGCCATCCTCGGTGACGTCCGTGAGGTTGGTGCTGGACGCGATGATCGTGATCCGGTCGCCCTCATCGACCTGGACGCCGAAGGGCAGATTCTGGGCAGCTCGGGTGCTGGTGGCCAGCCCGGTGGCGGCGAAGGCGATATCGGGGCCGGCGAAGAACATCTGGAACTTGTCGATATTCAGTGCGAGTCCCCAGCCGGGGGTGCCTGGCGAGGTCAGCAGGTCGAATCCGAACTGGTCGCCGTTTCCGCCCGAGGTGACCACACCACCGTTAGCCGATGGCATGGGGACGTCACGGATCAGCACGTCGGCGAAAGCGCCCGCTTCCATCTTGCCGACCAGGTTGCCGTCGACCAGGAACAATACGCTAGTCAACTCGTCCGCCTCGGTCGAGTCACCGGTCCCGCCGACCTTGTCCTTGGCGTCATGGATGGTGCCATCGGTCCCGTCGTAGACGAGGTCCATACCGGTAAACTGGATTTCAATCAACTCGGCCGATGCCGGGCAAGCGGAGAGAAAAACCATTAGGGTGGTTACTGCACAAACTGCGTTGATTCTCTTGAGTGTCATTGTCTCGTCTCCTACAGTGGGCTGAAATTTTTGTGTACAGTCAAGTAACTTGCGGCACAGTTGCTTACGCATTTCTCTATGTGCCGTGGCCAACGTGTGGGACTACTGCCTTTCAGTGCCGGGGCAATCACCAGAGGAGGATCTTGCTACTCAGGAAGGTCTCAGCAAGACGCTAGAAGACCGCGTGAGATTACCTGGCGGCAGCATTGTCGTTGATGCCATATGAGCCGACTAAAACACATCGTGCTTAAGCGATGGTTCCGCGTACGGCTCACTGCCTCAGGTTATGTGTGAAAAAGGTTGGAAAACGGTGTCTCAGGCCCGCTGCGCGGGACTGAACCTATCCTCTTCTGATAGGTGCATTCACCTTCATACCATTGAATATATCGTGAACGGGATATTTTGCAACCACTTGCCCCCCGGAATTCGTCGATTTCTTGGAAAAATCCGGAAATTCTTCGCCAAGACGCCAGATTACCCCCCTTATGGACGCAAAACGCTATCGTAAATACCCGTACAGAGGGGCCATGCCGCTGGCTACGTTGACCCGTCTGCCAATGGAGACTGCTGGTCGCCGGCCATTGACTCGTGCGCCGGCCCCGGAAACACTGTAGTTATGGGTCTTCTACCGAGAGGCTCGCAATTGTGGCTTGAGGGACCATCGCGTGAAGGTATTGCTGATCTATCCCTGCGAAATGGCCGTCTACCGCGGTACACGGTTCGAGTTTAAGCAGACGCAGGAGTGTCTTCCCCCGTTGAACGTTGCCATGCTGGCCGGGGCGCTCCGCGAGGCGGGGCACGAGGTCCGGGCAATCGACCTGCAAATTGAGCCGGGAGAAGAGGACGCGGTGATCGGGCGCGTGCTCGCGGCGTGGCGGCCACAGATGGTTGGTATCAGCTTCAAGACGCCCCTGTTCGATCGGGCACGTGAGCTGGCCGCGATGGTTCGCCGTCTTGCGCCCGACGTGCTGCTGGTCGGCGGGGGCGTACACGCCACGTATTATCCACGAGAATGCTTGGAATCGGCCGATTTCGACGCGATTGTGATCGGCGAAGGCGAGCGAACGATCGTCCGGCTCGCCGACGGCGTGCCACCGGCCCAGATCGCCACAGTTGCCACCAAACGCGACGGAGAGATCATCGTACCCGATTCAATCACGAATATCGGCCGCGGATGCCTACCAGGCGGCGTACGCGACCTGGACGAACTGCCCTATCCCGACTGGAGCGTTCTGGATCTCGACCGTTACCCGAGCGTTTCGCGTCTGTTCTACCAGGCCTCCCCGGTTGGGTTCCTGGAGACAAGCCGTGGGTGCCGTGCCGGGTGCGTGTTCTGTTGCAAGGGCGTATTTGGTTCCGTATGGCGCTACAAGAGCCCCATGCGGGTGGTCGACGAAATGCAGCGGATGCTCGCCTTGGGTTTTCGCGAGATCGAGATCGTCGACGACGCATTCACCACCGACCTGGACCGGGCAGTGGCCGTCTGCGAGGAGATCCTGCGGCGGAAGTTGGAGTTCCCTTGGTGTTGCCGCAACGGGCTGCGAGTCAACGACGTCGACCGGGAGTTCTTCCAGATCGCCCGCCGGGCCGGGTTACATCTGGTAGCCTTCGGCCTGGAGACCGGCAACCGGGAGTTGCTCGCCGAGATGCACAAGGGCGCCACGCTCGAGCAGGGCCGGCGGGCGGCGCGTTGGGCCCGGCAGGCCGGTCTTACGGTGATGGGCTACTTCCTGATGGGTTTGCCCGGCGAGACCGAGCAGACCCTGCAAGAGACGATCGACTACGCCTGCTCGCTTGAGATCGATTACGTGAAGTACAATCTGGCGGTTCCCATGCCGGGCACGCGTCTGCACGAGATGTGGAAGGACCGGATGAAGGTCACCGACTGGGCCCAATACAATTTCCACGTCCCGCCCCGCGAGCTCTACGAGCATCCCAACCTCGATTGGGACACGCTGGAGGCCTATCTGTGCAAGGGATATCGCCGTTTCTACCTGCGCGGCGGCTACCTGCTGCGTCAAGCCGTACGACTGTTGCGGCAGCATCGGGTGCTCGTTAGCGCAAAGACGGCGTGGCAGATGTGGAGGAGTGGGTAGTGGGTAGTGGGTAGTGGGTAGTGG
>JABMRB010000992.1 GCA_013202865.1 Candidatus Nealsoniibacteriota bacterium
CATCAGGCTGCCCATGTCGTTGGCCCCGAAACACAACGCAAGCTGCCCGATTTTCAGCCCTTGGGTAACCCAACTCGCCTGGAGATTGGCGAAGTTGTCGAGGTAGAGCCGCGCGACGGCCAGCGTCTTGAGGTAGTCCCAGGCCCCCGCTTTGGGTAGGTCGGCTAAGTCGGTGTGACCCGGCTGAAACGTCCAGCAGATAAAGGCCGTAAATCCGCCCGTCTCGTCCTGCAACGTCCGCAGCCGCTGGAGGTGCTCGATCCGCTCGGCCAACGTCTCGACGTGTCCGAACATCATCGTCGCTGAGCCACGGCCGCCGAGCCGGTGCCACGCGCCGCAGACCTCCAGCCAGCGTGCGGCCGAGATCTTCCGCGGGCTGACCTCGCGACGCACGCGATCGACGAGGATTTCGGCCCCACCGCCGGGCAGGCTGCCGAGGCCCGCCGTACGAAGCCGGCCGAGCACCTCGTCGAGCGACACGCCGGCCGATTGCACCAGATGGTCGATTTCCGCCGGGCTGAAGCCGTGGACGTTGATCTGCGGAAAACGCTGCTTGATGTCCCGCAACAGTTGCTCGCACCATGGCAAATCCAATTCCGGGTGCATACCGCCCTGTAGCAGGATCTGGTCGCCGCCGAGCCGGATCGTCTCGTCGATCTTCCAGTACAACTCGTCACGGCCGACCACGTAGCCGTCGGCGTGGCCCGGCCGGCGAGAAAACGCGCAGAAGCGGCAGCCGCTGGTGCAGACGTTGGTGTAGTTGATGTTGCGGTCGACGTTGTACGTTCGTGACGGCTCCGGATGCAGACGCCGGGCAACCGCGTCGGCAGCACCCCCCAGCGACGTCAGGTCGTGCGACTGAAGCAGCCGGAGCCCTTCGTCGGGGCTCAGTCGCCCGCCGGCGACGGCCTTATCGAGCAGCTTTTTGATCGTGGAAGACAAGTTCCGCTCCTGCCAGATCGACTCACGTGGCTACCGATCCGGATGCTGCGGAGCATAATGATCGTGGAAGACAAGCTCCGCTCCTGCCGGGACTAGTCCGTGCCGCCCGGCCAATTGACAAAACATTTCGAGCCCCTGCCGCTGGCGCGGGCCGAGCCGGAATTCGAGGTGATCGCGAAGATACACCAGGCAGTCGGCTTCGTCGATACCCAAGGCGGGGGCCTCGGCATGGGCAATCTCAGCCAGCCGAGCAACGCCTTCGTCCCGTGCGCGGGCCAGCGTGTCCGCCAGACCGTGCAGATCGACGCCTTCGCGTGCCGTCCACATGGCAAACACAAACGGCAGCCCGGTCCAATCGGTCCATGCCTCGCCCAGGTCCCAAACGAACTCGAACCGCCCGTTGGCCGGTTGCATCCCCCGGTCGCCGATCAGCAGCACGGCGTCGGCCGAGGTGTCTTCGACGGACGCCCCGATCGGCAACGGCTCGATTGCCGGCGACAGGCCGAACCGTTCCTTCAACAGGATCTGCACCATGGCGGCACTGGTTCGCGAGCCTTCGTCCAGGGCCAGCGTACGGATCTGCTCAACGGCACGGCGGCCGAAGAGCTTCACGCTACGGACCGGGCCGTCGCACGCCACGCACGCGTCGGAAACGATCGTGTAACCCGGGTTGCGAAGAGATTCGATCGACGGAACCACCGCCACGTCCAGCCGGCCCGCGGCCAGGCCGTCGGCCAGCCAGCTCGGCAGATCGACGACGATCTCCGCGTCCGGGGCAAACTGCGCAAGGTAAGCGGTCAGCGGTTGGGCGTTCAAATACGCGACCGCACCGATACGAATTCGGGCCGGCCTGTTCGCGACGGGTCGCTGCGGCACGGGGGACTCCAGTTAGCAGCCGCTTGCGGCTTAGCAGTTTTCTTGCCCGACGCTGCTAGGGGGGCAAGCGGCCCTCTTGGTCGATACAGTGTTGCCCCGTTCTGAATCATGCCCAAGAACCGCATTATAGAGGCTGCGTCGACAGTGGGGAAGCCCTCGCAATCCGCACGATCCGGCGATCCGGACCGGGTAGCCGGTGGCGGAAATCACCCCGCCCTTTCGAGAAAAAAGCTAGGTTTGTGTTGATGCTTCAGTTCTTCTCCTTCACGAATCAGCACCGGGCGGATATATGTCGAACGCACCTGACGAAAACTTGTTGGCGCGGCTGGCCGGGGTCGGCGGGCCGGGTGAAAGCTCCGACCTGTGGAAGACCGTGGCGGCTTCCGAACCCGACCACAACGCCCAGGAGGACAAGGCGGACGAGAAGCTCGACGCCATGCTCGACAACATCCGGAAGTTGTCCGGAGACGAAACGCCGGGCGAGACACCGGCTGGGGAACCGGCAACGAACGAGCAAGACGGCTGCATCGAGAACACGTTCGTGCCCATCGAACCGGAATCGTTTCGGCAGGCCCAGTTGACCGAAAGTGAAGTGGAAGCCCTGATCCTGAAGTTCCTGCTCGCCCGGGGTGACGCCACCGGCCGGGACATCGCCGATCAGATCTCTTTGCCGTTCGTGTTGGTCGACGAGTCGTTACGCCGCATGAAGAACGAACAGCTCGTCGTCCACAAGGGCTCGGCGCCGATGAACGACTACCAGTACCAGCCGACCGACCTCGGCGGCGAGCGAGGACGCCGGTACGCACAGCACTGCACCTATTTCGGATCGGCGCCGGTGGCACTGAGCGAGTACATCGCCAGCGTCGAACAGCAATCGCTCAACAATCAGCAGCCGTCGGTCGAGCATCTCCGCCGCGCGTTCGACGACCTCTTGCTCAACCGCCGCATCCTCGACCGCCTCGGACCGGCAATCAACTCCGGGCGCGGCATGTTTCTCTACGGGGCTCCCGGAAACGGCAAAACAAGCATCGCCGAACGGGTTACCAAGACTTTCGGGCAACATATTTGGATTCCCCGAACGGTCGGCGTCGACGGCGAAGTGATTCGGCTTTTCGATCCCTCGAACCACGAAGAACTGCCGCTGGAGGCAACCACCGGATTGATCGACCAGCGCAAGGTCGACAAACGTTGGGTCCGTATCCGTCGGCCAACGATCATCGCCGGCGGCGAACTGACCATGTCGGCCCTGGAAGTGACGATCAACACGTCGACCGGCGTCAGCGAGGCACCGTTGCAGATGAAGAGCAATTGCGGCACGCTGGTGATCGACGACTTCGGGCGGCAGCGGATGAGCATCGACGAGTTGCTCAACCGCTGGATTCTGCC
>JABMRB010000993.1 GCA_013202865.1 Candidatus Nealsoniibacteriota bacterium
GGTATACCCCGAGCTTTGCCATGGCTGCGGCGGTTGCTCGCTTGTTTGTCCCAGCGATGCGATTACCGAGGTGTCTCGGGAAATCGGCGTGTTGGAGACCGGGCAATCCGGAGCGATCCAGTTTGCACATGGGGTCTTAAACGTTGGCGAGGCGATGAGCCCCCCACTGATTAGGGCGGTCAAGTCCACTACTTTCCAGACCGAGCCCACCATAACCGTCGTCGATGCCCCGCCGGGGACTTCTTGCCCGGTCATTGAGGCTGTCCGCGAGGCGGACTTCGTTATCCTCGTGACCGAACCGACCCCGTTCGGACTGCACGATCTGAAACTCGCCGTGGAGATGGTTCGCGCGCTGAAACTTCCGATGGGCGTGGTGATCAACCGGGCGGGATTCAACGCCGCGGACGTCAACTCCTACTGCACCAGTCAGCGGATCCCCATCCTCCAGGAGATCCCCGACGACCGAGAGTTGGCCGAGGCGTATTCGCGGGGCGTGACGGCCTCGCAAGCCCTACCCAAATACGAAGCGACGTTCGCCGGATTGTTGAAGTCAGTGCTTACAGCGGAAGGTGGTGCCCGATGAGAGAACTTGTGGTCATTAGCGGCAAAGGCGGGACGGGAAAGACGTCCATTGTCGCTTCGTTTGCCGCCTTGGCGCAGAAAGCCGTGCTGGCCGACTGCGACGTCGACGCCGCCGACCTGCACTTAGTGCTTGAGCCGAGGATCGTCCAGCGAAGCCAGTTCTCCGGCGGCTCCCGGGCGAGAATCATGCCGGGCCACTGCACGGCCTGTGGAAAGTGCGAGGAGGTCTGCCGCTATGACGCCGTCTTTTACGACGGGCCGGGTAACGGCCGCGTCCAGAAGACGTTTCGCGTGGACCCGATCGCCTGCGAGGGCTGTGGCGTGTGTGCCTGGTTCTGCGCCGAGAACGCCGTCGAATTTGCTCCGGCGAACAACGGCGAGTGGTTTGTCTCCGACACGCGTCACGGCCCCATGGTTCACGCCAGGCTCGGAATTGCCGAGGAGAACTCCGGCAAACTCGTCAGTTTGGTCCGCAACGAGGCCAAGAAGGTCGCCGCGAAGCGAAATCTCGATCTGGCAATAATCGACGGGTCACCCGGGATTGGTTGCCCGGTGATTGCCTCGATCAGCGGAGCGGATCTGGTCCTGGTCGTAACCGAACCGACACTCAGCGGTATCCACGACTTGGACCGCGTGACGCAACTGACGAAGCACTTCGGCATCCAGTCGCTCGTATGCATTAACAAATGGGACCTGAACGCCGAGCTGACTACGGAGATCGAAACCAATGCTCGCCGGACCGGCGTGGAAGCGGTTGGCAGAATCCGTTACGACCGAGCCGTGACGGAAGCACAAATCAACGGGCAGGCCGTTGTTGAACACACGCAGGACGGTGCCGCTGCGGATATCAGGCAGCTCTGGTCCGAGGTGTCTGAGAGGTTGCCTGCTTCGAGCCCCTTGACAATCCTGTGACACCGCATAATCGCAACAGGTTCATTGAGGAATTACAGCCCGCTGGGCAATGTGAGTTTCTGGAGTCGGAAGATGGAAAACACCGGTTTGCCCGTCCAGGGCCAGACGTCCCGGCAGGCCTCGGAGCGTTTCGAGAAGCCTCGCAACTACGGACCTCTTTCCCAATTCAACGGCCACGCCCGGATTACGGGACCCTGTGGCGATACGATTGAGTTCTGGCTTAAGGCAAGCGAAGGGCGCATTGCAGGAATTGGATTCACGACCGACGGTTGTGGCCCGTCGCGGGCCGCCGGCAGCATGGCTACGGAGCTTGCGATGGGCAAACCGCTCACGGAAGCCGCGCAAATCGAACAGGCCGACATCCTGACGGCCCTGGGCGGCCTGCCCGAAGAGTCGCAACACTGCGCCCTGCTCGCCTCAAACACGCTCAAGGCCACCATTACCGATTTCGGAAGAAAGGATCGATAGAATGCACCGCCTGATGACGCATGGTCTGCTGTTGTTGAGTCTTGTTCTGGCTGGGATACTCTGCGGAGCCGTGTGGGCCGCCGAGCCCTCACCATTGGCCGATCCGAGCCTCGGTGAGCCGGCGGCAGCGGATCCCCAACAGGAGCCCGGGCCGGACGAGTCGGGCCAGAGCGACGACAGTGCGGAGTCGGCCGGTGAATCGGACGCCGACGATTCGCAGGTGCCGCCGGAGAAAGAGCCCGAGGCGGTCGGCGAGCGGTTGGCGGCCGGCATGGTCGAGTTGTTGCAGAAGGAAGTCTTCGAGGGCTTGAAGAAGCGGAACATCTATACGAAGTTCGCACGCTTCAAGAGCTACGCCGGCGGAATGCTCAACGCCACGGCCCGCTCCTCGGGTTCGGAGTTGACGGGCAACTGCCGGCTGCGGTGGTA
>JABMRB010000994.1 GCA_013202865.1 Candidatus Nealsoniibacteriota bacterium
AAGACGTGAGCAAGGCCGTGGTCGCCCGGATCGAGGGCCATGGCGATCAATACCCGGGCGTGAAGGTGGTCGTGCAGACCCGGCGTGCCTACCGCGGCGGGACGTCGGCCGCGCACGTGCTCGGGCATCTCAGCCGGGCCACCGAAGCGGACGTTGTCACCGACGCAGACTACCGCCCCACCGACTTCATCGGCCGCATGGGGCTGGAACGGCAGTACGAATCGTTGTTGCGGGGCAGCCGCGGCGTGCTCGTCGAGTGTACCGACCACAGCGGCCGAATCCTGTCGTCCCATCGCCGCCGCGAGCCGGGCGTTGGACGCGATCTGGTGTTGACGATCGATATGCAACTGCAACGGGCGGCCGAGACGCTCTTGGACGCCGCCATGCAGCGCCGCGCAATCAACGCCGAGCACGCGGAACCGGCCGGCGGGGCGATCGTCGTGATCGACGTTCGCACGGGCGCGATCCGCACGGCCGCTTCGGCGCCGCGATTCGACCCGCGCCTGTTCGTCACCGGTGACGCGGCCGGTCTGGCGGCCGTGCTCGACAATCCGGCCAAGCCGTTGTTCGATCGCGTCGCCCGGATGGCGATCCCCCCCGGCTCGGTCTTCAAGGCGCTCTCGGCCGTGGCGTTGCTCGAGACGGGCACGATCGATCCGCAAGAGCCGTTTCACTGCCAAGGCTACCTGCACGAACCGGACCGGCAGCGGTGTGCGATCTATCGGCGTCGCGGCGTGGGGCACGACGACGTGACGCTGGCCGACGCGTTGACCGTGAGCTGCAACGTCTATTTCTTCCATCACGCCACGGAGTTGGGTCCCGGGCCGCTGACGGATTGGGCCACCCGATTCGGCTTCGGCCGTCGCACCGGGATCGATCTGCCCAGCGAATCGGCCGGGAACTTGCCTTCGCCGGAGACGCCCGGGCGGGATTGGCGGCCCGGCGATACGCAATCGCTGGCCGTCGGGCAAGGGGCCCTGACGGCCACGCCGCTGCAAATCGCCCGGATGATGGCCGCGGTAGCCAACGGCGGCAAGTTGGTCACGCCGCACGTGGTCGCCCGATTGGGATTGCCGGCTGTGGCCGATGCGCCGTCGGCCGAACGGATTGAAATCCCCCGTCCGCAGCCGATCCCGGGCATCCATGCGAAAACACTCGCGACGGTTCGCGAAGGGCTACTGCGCGTGGTCTCCGATCCTAAAGGCACGGCCTACGGTACGGTCGGTCTGGAGAACGTTGCCGGCAAGACAGGCACGGCCCAGACGGGAGCCGGCCGCTCCGCACACGCCTGGTTTGCGGGCTATCTCCCGGCCGACGCCCCCCAGTACGCGCTGGTCGTCGTGCTCGAACACGCCGGCGACGCATCCGTAGCCGCCGGCCCGGTCGCCAAAGCACTCATGTTGAAACTTCTAAACAAAGTCGCGACCGGTGGTCGCGCCGGCCAACCTGCAACGAGCAATCACCCACCAGCGAGCCGCGGGGTTCACCCCCGCGCTGAGTTAGGTTCACCCCCGCGCCGTGATGCGCCGGGGTAAACCCCGCGGCTCGCTGTACGACCAGGAGCCCATCCCATGCCCCCATTCGACACACCCCGGCCCGATTCGAGCGATGCGTGGGACCGGCGAAAGATCGAGCTGCGCGAAACGCTCTGGCAGCTTCTGGGCGACTTGCCGCCGCGGCCCGTGCCCGACGTGACCGTCCGCTGGCGCGAGGAACGCGACGGCTACACGCTCGAACATTTCACCTTCGACAACGGCGTCGGCGATACGGTCTACGGATACGTGTTGATCCCCGCAGGTCACCGGCGCCCGCTGCCGGCGATCCTCTACCATCACTACCACGGCAACCGCTACGCCCAGGGCAAGCAGGAGGTGCTCACCCGGGCGTTTGCCCATTGGCCGGGCGGGCTGGGGCTGATTACGGGCGAAGAGTTGGCTCGGGCGGGTTACGTGGTGATGTGCATCGACGCCTACGGCTTCGGCCAACGCATGACCCAGGGCCCGGCCGGCGAACGCGAGAAGGGCGTGGCCACCGAGACGTCGTTGTTCAAGACGTTCCTCTGGCAAGGCCGCACGCTCTGGGGGATGATCGTTCGCGATGATCTCTTGGCGCTGGACTATCTCACGACCCGGCCGGAGGTCGACCCGCAGCGGATCGCGGCGATGGGGATGAGCATGGGCTCGACGCGAACCTGGTGGGCGGCCGCGTTGGACGAGCGGATCCGCGTGGCCGTCAGCGTCGCCTGCCTCACCCGCTACCAGGACCTGATCGCCACGGGCAACGTCGCCGCGCACGGCATCTACTACTACGTACCCGGCATGTTGCAGCAGCAGATCGACACCGAAAGCGTCGTCGGCCTGATCGCCCCCCGCCCGCACCTAACGCTCACCGGCGACTCCGACACGGGCTCCCCGGCCGAAGGTGTACGCACGATCAACGCCTTCGGGCAACACGTCTACCGCCTCTACAACAAAGCAGACCATTTCCGCGGCCTGCTCTACGAAGGCGTCGGCCACGTCTACACACCCGCCATGTGGCAGGAAACGCTGCGGTGGCTGGGGCGGTTTCTGTAGGGTGGCTACGGGGTGGCCCATCTTCGCAGAAGTTGGGTGCGCAGCACAAGAAAGCTCGGGGGAGACGTCGCCATCGTACTGCGACATGGTCCTCAGTTCGTTCGTTGCCCTGGGTTTCTTGTGCCTTCGGCACCCAGCTTGTTCCAACCTGGGCCACCCGGGGTTGTTCACACCCGGTTGTGCTCCACACGCTGGCCACCTTTTCAGGGGCGTTTACGCCCCTTCCCGGCGCAGCCGGTAATCGGCCCGGCATTCATGCCGTACAGTAGCCATCTCGCTCCGCG
>JABMRB010000995.1 GCA_013202865.1 Candidatus Nealsoniibacteriota bacterium
CAGTATCGCCTGGCGCTTTCCGAGCGAATCGAGACGTGCCTGAAGCAACTGGCCGACCACTTCCCCGGCTTCCGGTCCGAGACGATCTACGGCGACCGCGGCTGGGGCGCAGCGATCAGCCGCGACGACATCGAGGTCCGTTCGGGCCGGCGGACCAACTACTTCAGCCGGCTGGAGATGTCGATCCGCCCGCCCTCGTCCTATCACGTGCTCGACCTGGCCGCCAAGGCCACGGTCCGCAACAAGGAGCTATTCAACCGCTCCCACTACCAGCGTCTAACCGAGGTCGACCCGACGTCGTTCCACGAGATGATCGACATCTGGGTGCTCGAATACGCCGAGCTTTATGCGATGAAGAGTTGAGGGGGAGGTTTTGCATGGCGACACTCGACACCGACATTCTTGACGAAATAGTTCGCCGCTTGGTAGCGGAGTTTCAGCCGGAGCAGATCATCCTTTTCGGCTCCCGCGCCTGGGGCACTCCGCAGGGTGACAGTGACGTGGACCTGTTGGTAATTGTCTCTGAAAGCGACGACCCACCGACGCAACGGGCGCGCCGGGCGTATCGCTGCCTGGGTGATATCGACGTATCTACCGACGTGCTGGTGAAGACCCGCACCGAGACAGAACGATTTCGCCACGTCCCGGCTTCGCTAGAGCACAAGATTCTCCAGCAGGGGAAAGTGCTCCATGGATGAGGCCAAGCGGGATCTCGTGTCTTCCCGTCAGTTCACGCTACGTACCTTGCTTGCCGCTGTCACAGCAGCGGCGGTCCTCCTTGCACTGTCTAGATTCGATGGTTGGCGCACGACGCTCGGCGTCTCGGTGGTGCTCGGGTTGGCAGCGTGCGGTGGTTTGATTGGTGTTCTCGGTGCAAAGTTTTTTGGCTACTGCTACGCTGCTTCGAGCTTGCTGGCAATAGTCTTTGGCCTCATCGTCACCGTTCTGCCTGAGCCGTATCACGCAATCGGGTTGCTGGCGACTGGGGGCTTGGCTTGGTACCTGATCCGGACCCGATGTATAAGTTATGCCCGCAGAGTGCAGAGGCTCCAAGGAGGACAAGGAGTGTGGATGCTTCTACAAGTCTCGGCAGGACTGACGTGGGGAGGCTTCGGCTCACATTTCTTGCTCGTTGGCATCCAGACAGCCGGTGATGGCATACCTTGGCCAGTAATGATTCCCGCACTGGCTCTAATGCCGTTGGCCGCTCTTCTTCCGATCATTCCATTCTGGCTGTTTCGTTTCCTGCGGAATCGCATGCGCCAGGGTGAGCTTCAAGGAAAGCCACGAAGCGATCTTGACCAGAGCAGTTGACCAGTGTCAGTCTTCCGGCGGCGCCATGGCCAATTGCTTCAAGGCGTCCAGCGCGGAGAGCACGTCGTCTAGCGAGGTCTGCTTCCAGCCGGATACGCGGTGGTGGACGATCGCTAGCTTGAACGACTCCACGGCCTCGTTCAGATCGGACGGCAACGTGGGCAAGTTCTCGAACGGGCGGTGCGGCTCGACTTGCGGCTCGTCGCTGGGTAACTCGCCCGACGGCAGCGGGGCGTCCGCGTACGTTGCGTCGGCCGACTCCGTGTCGAACGGCGCGTCCGCGTCGTGGACCTCGGCCGGCGATTCGAAGATCTCGCCGGCGACGGGCTCCTCCGGGCCGGGGAAACAGTCCTCGTCCAACTCGCCGGTGATGATGTCTTCCGCCTGGGGCTTCTTGTCGTCCGGGGCACCGACTGCCTCCCAACGCTGCTGCCGCATGCGGGCGACCGACCATTTGCTCTGCACGGCCCCTTCCAGCCACATCTCGGCGTCCGTCCAATCCAGGGCGGCCTGGAAGTGGCTCCAGAACAGCCCGGCGTACTGGTCGTGGTCGGCAGCGAACTTCTCGTGGACTCTGCGCAGCCGCCCGACGTGCTGTGGCGAAACGTTGCCCACCCGTTGGCTCCAGGCCTCGTCGCTGTACGACTCGCCCGACGCCTTGGCGGCGATCAGCGCCTCGCGCCACTCGGCGATAATTCGGCCCTTCTCCCAATTGGTCGTGCTGATCAGGCGGTTCCACTGGCCCAGGTACTCGACCGAGGTCTCTTCCACCTCGGGTGTTTCGGGCGTTTGGAGCGCTTCGTGTACGTCGATTTCGGGGTGTTCGTCCATGAGAAGATTCCTTCCACTGGTAGAGATGTCCGAGGATGCCGAACGGCGATTCTACCACGACCGGTCGCGGTCCTTCTAGCGGCACGCCTCGAAATCCGGCGAACCGCGGCCACAACCCCGGGAATTCCCGCGGCGGATTGACGCCCGGGCACAGAGAAAAACCCTGCCCTGAGAAGGCTGGCGGGGGAAAACTTGTCGATGTGCCAGCGCCAATCAAGAAAGGTCATTCGCCACGGAGGCACGGAGAAGAGGAGAGAAAGAAGGAAGGAGGAAAGAATGAACCACGGATTACACGGATGTCACGGATTGAATGGGCAGAGCATCGCATTTCGCTGCTTCCCATCCGTGTTATCTGTGCAATCCGTGGTTCGATTTGACGGGTTTCGTATTTGCACCCTGAAATTGATGCCGCAGTGTCTAATTACCTGTTGTCTTCCTCCGTGCCTTCGTGGTGAGTTCCCGTTCTACTGTTTGGCCTCGGCAGCAGGCTCGGCCTCGACAGTAGGCCTGGCCTCGATAGAAGACTCGGCGGCGGCAGCAGGCTCGGAAGCGGCTTCGACCGACATGTTGACCCGTGAGGAGTAGCGGCCTGTCGTGTCGACGATCCGCACCACGAACAGCGTGCGGTAGTTCGCCACGTCTTGCTGGGCCACCTGCTGCCGTGGAAATTCGAGTTTGTTTCGCGATTCGGTCCCGAACGCCCCGTCGCCCTTTCCGGACTTAGGCTGCGGGGTCTGCGTGCTTTCGGCCGTGCGTACGGTCTGTGCCGTCTCGGGCGGTTCGGCTTGTTGCCAACCGCCGGTCGGGTCCGGCCGTGTCGAGTTGAGATCGTCGCCAGCCACGGGACCGATCCCGCCATTGGTCGCCTGCAACTGTTGACCGGCGACGCGCGGCGCTTTTGGCTGGCCTTGGCCGGGCCCTTCCGCATCGGGCGATTTCGCGGCGAACGCTTTCGGGTCAGCCGCTTCTTCTTTCTTCGCATCGTCCGGCAGGTTGTCCGGCAGGTCGGTCGCCGTCGCGGCCGGACGCAGGTCGGGATCCGCCTCCGTGGGTGGAGAGTCCGCAACCTTCTCTTGCTCGGTCGGACCCGGGGCCGGTGGTGGAACCGTGGGAGGTTCCGCGGGAACGACCGGCGTCAGCGGGTCAACTTTGGGGGCTTGTACGGCCGGCTCTGCGTTCGGACGCGGTTGGGCCGCACCGGGTGCCGGCGACGGTGGGGCGTAGCCGGAGACGCCATGCGGTCGGTCGCCCGGGCTGTCGGGAGCAACCGGTTGCACGGGCGCGGCGTCGTCGGCCGGTGCCGGGTCTGCTGCCGGGCCTTTCGGTACGTCTTTGAACCGCTCCTGCTTCTGGGTCACTTCGCCGGCAGGCTCAGCATTCGGTTCGCGAGCCGGCCTAGTGACTGGCTCGCCTCCGGCTCGCCCTAGAGCGCCCTTGCCGACGTGCGGCGTCTGGACCCCGCCATACGCCGATCCGGCTTGCGGCTGCCCGGGCTGAAGCCTGACTCCGCGCTGTGCGGCCGCGACCGCTCGACCTCGGCTGGCGTCACTACGCCGCAACAGCCGCTCCACGCCAGACGGGGCGTTGGCCATGTCGATCTGCCACGCCTGACCGGCGATCTCACCTTTGTATTTGAAATTGTCGCCCAACCGTTGCTGCTCGGCGGTCTTCGACGGCAACTCGTCCGGTGCCGTTTTGGCGCCGCCACCGAATTGCGTCGCGTCCTGCTCCTCGGCAAGCTGCGCCGCGCTCTGGGTGCCAGCCAGCCCCGGGCTCTGGGTATCCGCCCGCCCCGGGCGACGCCTTGCCGTGAAGCGGTCGTATCTCCTGAGGTTCTTCTGCTCGGGTGTGTCGGGGGCGGGGGCGACCGAGAGCGCAAGGACCGTATCTTCGCTCGCCGAGAGCGCCGAGAGCATGCCAACGATCTGCTCGCGCGACGCCGCCACGGCATAGACCTGTTTCAGGTCGCGAGCATGGGTCTCGCGCTGCGGCGTGGCGGCCTTGCCGTTGAGTTTCTTCTGCGCATGGCCGTGCTCGTCGACGGTCTGATCTTTGGCCGTCTGGCTGAGGATCGCGTCGCCGACCGCTGTGTCCATGTTGACGCGCCCGTTGACGTCGGTCAGGGCGATTCCGTTGGTCGTCAGCAATCCGGCAAAGACTCCGTCCTGGGCCGCTTCGAGACTGATGTCACAATACACCACCATCGTGCCGGCTTCGTCGGCGAAGCCTTCGGGGATCGATCCACGCGGTGCGTTGGTCGCCAGAGCGGTTCGGGGCAGCGTCGCAGGGTGTCCGGCTCCACCATCGTCGACCGTACCAGGGGCGACCCGGCCAGAGCCCCTCGACGGTCTGCCCGCAGCAACTGGTTTTCTCGCTACGATCCCGAGGTCCGACCCGGTGCCGTTTTCCAAGACGCCCCCACCTTCATAGAGCTTCGCCTTTTGGATCGCCTCATCCGTTGTGTCATCGACCAGCGCCCCGTCGACCCGGGCGTCCCGGCCGTCCTTACCGCCACGCGGGCCACCTCCACCTCGCTTGCCTTCCTCGTCGACGCCCGAGGCACTTTCTCCCGATTCGATGATCGGCCCCGGTCCGATGCCGGCTTCGTCTTCATCCGACGAATCGGGCGTGGTTTCGTCGAGCGTCAGGGCCAGCCTACCGTTGTCGGCCGGTGGGTCGTCTTTCGGCCCCATGATCATCAGCATCACCGCCACGGCCACGGCCAGCCCCGACCAGACCAGCGCCCGCGACTCGACCAGTCGGATCAGCAGCGAGGGACGCTGCGGCGACGGTTTGGTGAGTTGCTCGGCCCGGGTGAGGATCTTCCGCTCGGCCAGCCGGATCACTTGCTCGCTGAGGTCCTCGCCGAGCTTGTGTTGCGGCAGGGCCTGGAGGTTCGTGCTGAGCGCGCGGAGATCGTCCAGCAGTTGCCTTGCGGCAGGGCTGGCGGCAAGCAACTGTTCCACGTCGGCCTGCTCGGCGGCGGTGAGTTCACCGTCGAGGTAGGCACTGAACAGTTCGTTTTCCGGCGCATCGTTCATGGCAACACGTTACTCGTCACTCGTTACCCAAATTACCCACGTTACTCGCTGTTTTCATCGACTGCTAGCATTTCCTCGAGTTGATCTCGCAGTTGCAGCCGCCCTCGGTGCAGCCGGCTGCGTACAGTGCCGACGGGCACATCCAGCACGTCGGCGATCGTCTCATAACAGCAACCGTCGATCTCGCGCAAAACCAATACGGCGCGATGCTCCTCGCTGAGCTGGTCGATGGCCTGGCGTACCTGGCGGCAGCGCTCCTTCTGTTCGAGTCTCTCTTCGGGCCCGTCAGCGTGGTCGACTGGTTCGACGCCGCTGACCTCGCGTACGCGGTCGATCGAAACGGTGGGCCGGCGACGTCGGTGACGGCTGGCGGCCACATTGAAGGCGATTCGATACAACCACGTATAAAAGGCGCTTGAGCCCTTGAACGTATCCAACTTGAGGAAGGCCTGGACGAAGGCGTCCTGGACCACATCGCGAGCGTCCTCGGCGTTGCCGGCCACATGCACGACGGTGTTGTAAAGCCGGTCCTGGTACTTCTGCACCAGTCGGCCGAACGCCGCCGAGTGGCCCGCGAGGGTCTCGGTTATCAGTTGGGTATCGTCGTTCACAGCAGGCTCATAATGTGGGACGCACCGCAATCGCGGAAAGTTCCCGCCGCGGTTCCGAAAAACGACAGGAGAGAACGCCTTTCTGCCATCTTCCCCGTTGGTGGGGAACCTGTCAAACCCGATATACCGCTTGTTACAATTCTGTTACGCACCGCCAAGTTATTCCCCGCAGGGGGGGATTTCGCTGAATGGGGGGGGTTGGTGCCGGCATCGGTGCGGTGTGGTAAGTTGGTGCCTGTCCCCTGCAAGATTACCACCTTCTATGGTGAAAGGAGCCGAAATGTTCATTCGCATTTGTCGGTTTGTGCTGCTCACGCTGGCATTTCTCGGTTTGGGACGATCCGCTCCGGCCGACGTTGATCTCGTTGTGCCTCAAGAAAAATTCCCGCTCAAGGATAAGACGGCCTTGCGACTGGTACCGTTTCCTAAGTCGGTCCAGCTTCACGGCGGTTTTCGCCTGAAAGACAAGCTGATCCTGGAAGCCCCAGCCGGCAGTGCCAAACTGCTCGGCGGGCTGATCGCCGCCGAAATGCGACGCGCCGGCCTCCCGGTGCCCGAGATTCGCGGCCTGGAAGCCGAGACGACGAACCTGCGGCTGTCGAAGCGGCCCGGTGCCCGTTTCAGGGTGTTGAACTTTCGCTCCGTCGCCACGCCGGGAGAATATGTCCTGTCGTTCGGGCCGGATGAAATCGTCTGCCATGGTCGCGACGAAGCGGGCCTGTTGCACGCCGTACACACACTCTGCCAGTTGATCCGTGCCAACCGCCATGGCGACGCGATCCCGGCCGTCACGATCCACGATTGGCCCTCGTTGCGCTGGCGATGCTTTCAAGACGACCTCACCCGCGGGCCAAGTTCCACGCTCCCGACGCTCAAGCAGCACGTCGATCTGGGCGCGGCCTTGAAGATGAACTTGTTTACGTACTACATGGAATATCAATACGCCTTTAAGAAACACCCGCTGATCGGACCTAAGAACGGCTCGCTCACGCCGGAAGACCTTGCCGCGGTGGTCGAGTACGCCAAGTCGCGGCACGTCGACGTGCTGGGCAACCAGCAGTCGTTCGGTCACTTCGAGGACATCCTCAAGCACGAGCAATACGCCCCACTTCGCGAGACGGGTTACATCCTCTGCCCGGTCAAAGAGGAGAGCTACCAACTGCTGGACGACCTCTACTCCGAGGTCTGCCCGCTGCTGCCGTTCGAGATGTTCAACGTCTGCTGCGACGAGACGTGGGGCCTGGGCACCGGACCGTCGAAGGAACTGGCCGAGAAGATCGGCGTCGGCGGCGTCTACGTGCAGCACGTTCGTCGCGTCCACGACCTGCTGCGGGATAAGTACAAGAAGCGGATGATGATGTGGGGCGACATCATCTTGCAACATCCCGACAAACTCGACCAGATCCCCAAAGACACCGTGATGCTCACCTGGGGCTATGGGGCCAAGGATAGCTTCGAGAACCAGATCGTGCCCTTCGCCAAGTCGGGTTACGAGTTCTTCGTATGCCCGGGCATCAACAACTGGAGTCGCATTCTGCCCGACTTCGGCGCGACCACCACCAACGTCCGCAACTTCGTCCGCGACGGAGCGAAACACGGTGCGCTCGGCATGCTCAACACGGCCTGGGAAGACGACGGCGAGAACCTGCAAGGCTACAAGTGGCACGGATACGCCTGGGGCGCCGAGTGCGCATGGAACGCCTCGAAGACCACGCCCGAAGATTTCAATCGCCGCATTGGGGCGGTACTCTTTGGAGAAAAGGGCGACCGGTTTGGGCAAGCGATCGAGTTGCTCGCAAAAACCCACCGCTTGCCGGGCATGCAAGGAATGAACAACCGGCGGTTCTGGCAAGACGACTTCCGTCCGCAACGGGGCGCCGTCGCCACCCGGACTTCCGCCGAAAACCTCTTGAAGATTGTCCGCCCGGCCGTCGGGCACCTTGAGGCCTGCAAGAAGGAAGCGACGGTCAACGCCGCGCTGCTCGATTCGTTCCTGCACGGCGCACAACGCATGGAACTGATCGGCACGCGAATGCTCGACGGACTCAACGTAGCCGAGATATATGGCACGGCGCACGAGGCATCTCGCAATCCCGGCGGGAAGCAGCAGGCACTGACGCTGCTGGGCAAGGCAGAGAAATTGGTCGCCGCCAACCGTGACGCCCATGCGGCGTTGGGGCAGGAATTCAAGCGAATCTGGCTCTCCGAGAGCAAGCCTTATGCGCTGGATCGCACCATGGCCCGTTACGCGGCCGCGGTGAAGCGATACGACGATCTGGCCCGGCGACTTGCCGACGCACGACGGGCGGCCGAGGCCTCCAAGCCGCTGCCGACGCCCGGCGATTTGGGGCTCGCGTTGCCCGAGTCGTTCACGCGACGCACGCGACCGAACAAGATCGAAACGATCGCGCTCGAAGGCGACGCCTCATGGGCCGAGCCGGCGGCCGAACGTCGCGTGGGGTTGCTCGTCGGCGCCGGTTCCGTCGACCGCTGGGACCTGCCCGTCGAACTCGATCTGGCCTTGCCGCCCGAACTGACGACCAAACCAGCCCGGGCGTTCTGCTTAACGGGCGATCCTCAGCCCCGAGAGATTCCCGCCCAACTTGATCCGTCCGGGGCCGCGGGCAAAGTCCGACTCTCGTTGTTGGTCTCGGGCCGTTTGGCCAAGGGATCGAAGACGCTGATCCACGTCTACCTGGGTTTGAGCAAGGCGGCGAAACCGCTGCCCGGGGCTGTTTCCACCAAAGATGGACCGGACGGAGCGAAGTGGATCGAGAACGACAAGGTGCGGCTGCTGTTGGGCCCCGAAGGCGGGCACATCTATCGCTGGCAGATCAAGTCGTTGGACGACCGCGACCTGACCATGCCCGGCACCGATGGCTGGGCCGGGTTCTCCGATCTGGCCCAGGGACATCGCAGCACCAAGCACGAACTCGTCTGCACGGCGCAGGGGCCGGCCGTGGTCCGCTACGTCTGCACCGACACGGCCGGACTGGTCAAGACGGTGCGGCTCTTCGCCGGCGCGTCCTGGATGGAAGTCGTGCTGGCCGAACCGACGGGCCACTACTGGGACTTCGACGACCCGAAGAACTTTGCCGCCGACGGCCCCAGTCCGGGCACGTATCTGTTCTCCGACGGCAAGGCCGGCCCGGTCGGCAAACAGGCCGACGGCGTACCGGCACAGCAACGCTCAGGCAACGGCCATTGGGCCGTCAAGTTCAATCGGCAGAAACTCGCCCTGGGGCTGGCCACGCCCGAGGTGGCCGCGGCCCATCTGGTGGCGCCGGGCGACTCGGCCGGCGGAGTGGGTATCGAACGCTCGACACCGGCGTGTCATTTCGTCACGTTCGCCGGCATCCTGGAGACGGAACCGGCCGAGACAATGAACCGCCTGCGGCAAACGTTAGATTTCCGCAACCAGCCAGAGTTGGTGTTGTACGGTACGGAAGTGAGGGAGTAGTGGGGAGTGGTTGGGGTGGCAGTTGAACTGCCACTCCCTCGGATGGGAGCATGAATCAAACGCCCCCCGACTGCGTTCGGGGGGTAGCGTTCAGAAAGAAGCAATCACGCAAAGATCTCCGCCACGGACATACGGAATCCGGGCAGCACGTCGTCGCCGGTCAACTCGTCCGATTTATCGAGAGCGACCGTCCGGTTCTTGTCGTCGTAGACCGATACCGTCTGGGTGGCCGGATCGACCAACCACACAATTCGGCATCCCGCGCGAAGCCAATCCTGCACCTTGGCCAACACGTTGCCGGCGCGATCACCCGGCGAGAGGACTTCGACCGCCAGATCGGGTGCCCCGACGAAGAACCCTTTGACCGGCGTGTCGGGGATCCGCCGTCGGCAAACAAACCCCACGTCCGGTGCGCGGACGGTGTCCGGATTGCTGCTAATCTGGAAACCGGTTTCTGCACCCGTCACTCGACCCAACGCATTCTGCTTGACGAAATGCCCCAGCGGTGAAGTGATGGCTACGACAATGCAGCCGTGCTCGAATCCGGCCGGTGTCATCATAACGAGTTCCCCCCGAATCAATTCGCAACGCCCCAGGTCGGTCGCCTGAGCCAGATGCTGCGCGGTCGTGATTTGTCCGGTAGTTGACATGGCGGATCACCATCGATCTCTGGTCGTCGCAGCTCACCGTGAGCCCGATGCGATTGCCCCACGATGCTATGCTACTCGCCTCATGCCGTCCGGTCAACCGAGAAGCCAGTCCACCCGAATTAGGGGGCGCCGGCGAAACTGGCGTCGTCGCGGTGGATGTGCTATGCTCGCCGTGTCCTGCAAGCGATTGAAGCCCCTTCCACTGCGAGACCTAAGCGTCATGAATTCTTCCCGACTGCTCTCGATCGCGTTTCTACCTTTCTTGATCGCCCCGGCAACAGCGTCCCTCGCTGCCGGCGGCACAGCGTCCCTCGCTGCAGGCGGCACAGCGTCCCTCGCTGCAGGCAACACTGACATGGGCAGTTCCGGCCTGTGGATCTTCTGCGCGGTTGCGTCGGGCGACGCGTCGCCGAAGATCGTCGTCGGAAAGTGGTGCCGCAGCAGCGATTCCACCTCCCCGCGCAGCTCCGGATCGTCGGCACACTCCCGATCGAGAAACGCGGCGATCTGGCTCTCGTCCAGTTCGCAGGCGGCGAGGAACACGCCCTTGGCTTGCTCGTGTCGCTGCGGGCTCATGTCGTTTCGTCTTCGCTGAGTTCTCGTCGCAGCCAGGAGCGGACCATTGTCCACTCCCTCTCGACCGACCGCTTCGACATGCCGAGCACCTCGGCCACTTCTTCGACGGTCAGTCCGCCGAAGAACCGCAGTTCCACCATCCGGGCTTGCCGCGGATCGAGCTCGGTCAGCTTGACCAGCGAGTCTTCCAGGGCCAAGAGGTCTTCACTGCGTTGGGAGCCACCCATGATTTGCTCGTCGAGCGTAACGCGATGGCGTCCGCCGCCCCGTTTGGCCGCCGTGTGTGCCCGGGCGTGATCGACCAGGATTCGCCGCATGGCCTGGGCACCGATCGCGAAGAAGTGGGTCCGCCCGCGCCAGTCCACGCGCGTCTGGTCGATCAGCTTCATGTAGGCCTCGTGTACCAGCGCCGTCGGCTGAAGCGTGTGGTTCTTACGTTCCCGCGAGAGGTACTTCACCGCCAGCCGGCGCAACTGATCGTAGGCCACCTGGAAGAGTTGATCGACCGCCACGTGATCGCCCCGCTGGGCCTCTTCGAGGATCTGGGTTGCCTGCGCCGGATTGATCGAATTCATGGCGGATCCGCTCTTCGAGATAGGCCGATGCCCCACCGCTGCCCATTATCCACTCTTTCAACCGACAGATCAAGATGCACCCCCCGATGTGGTGGCATGAGAACCGGCACGGCGGTGGCGGGTTTTGCCGTGGCGATTCGCGTTGGTAGGTGAAAGGGACAAAAGGCAAAGCACGCCACTGGAGCCGGCAAGCCCGGAGGAAGTTATGAGCCCGGAGGAAGTTATGAGTAAGGAACCGAAGAAGCCGCAGCGGGATTCCCTACAGAACGTTGCCGACAACTGGCGCCGGATGCTGCGGCGCGCCAAGACCCGCGCCCGGTTCGCGGAGGTGATCCTCAATGCGGTATTCGCCGGCGTGCCGACTTGGAAGATCGAAAGTTACATCGATTGTTTGGAGAACGTCAGGGCCCGGTTCTACGCCAGGCAGCAGAACTTGACCGCTGTTGCCTGGCGCCGCCTGGCCGCATTCAAGAGTAGCCCCGCCACCGACCCCCAGGTAAGGAGATAAACCATGACTGTCGCAAACTGCGTTAAACACGTCTCGCCCAACGGCAGCCTGCCGGTTGTGGCGAAACCGGCTGCCCCGGTTCCCTCGGCTGCCCCGGCCACCTCGGCGGTTCCGTTGCACCGGTTGCACACGGTTCGTTGCCGGGAAGGCGTAACGCAACGCACCGTCGCTCGCCGCCTGCACCTGGCAATGGCCGAGATCCGGCATCAGGAGCGAGGGACCACCGACCTCCTGCTGAGCACGCTCCACAAATGGCGGGAGGTGCTCGACGTGCCGCTGGCCGAACTATTACAGGAGCCGGACGATTCGCTCTCCATACCGATCAAGGAGCGTTCCCGAATGGTTCGTGCCATGAAGACGGCCAAATCGATTCTCGAGCAGGCCCGGCAGAAGGAAGTCCGGCGCATGGCCGAGAACCTCATCGAGCAACTCATCGAAGTCATGCCGGAATTGCGGGAGATCGGCGCATGGCACCTCGTCGGCCAGCGACGCCGCGCCGACGAATTCGGCCGCGCGGCCGAGCAGTGCATCTCGGACGACGTATTCATCGACCGAGGAGAATGATTATGGAGGGCTCGCCACCGCCGGTTTGCGGCAGCAAAGGAAGCCGTGAAGTCGCGCAACCACACCAAGACCCTGAAGCGGAGGCAGCGTGCGACGGCTCGAAGACCTTCGGTGTGCCGCTCAGCAGGCTGGGTACCGTCGGGCGTACCCACCCGGCACCCGAAGGCTCTTCGAGCATCGACACCGACCTCCAACTGCCGGAGATCCTCGCCCGCCATCGCCATGCCCTTTCGTTCCTGATCGCCGCGATCCGGCAGATGGAAGAAAGGGGATGAGTCACTTCCCCATCGCAAACGGCGCATCGATCGTCAAATCCAGCGGGAACGGTTTGCGGATCTGAAAAAACGTCCCCGGGGGCATGGGGGCGTCGGCTGGGACCAGCACGTTGGGGTTGCGGCCGGAGAGGGCGAAAAACTTCGTCTTCACGCGGAGTTGGATCCGGCCGTTGCCACAGCCGACGATCTCCACTCCCTCTTGGAACGACGAGACGGGCGTCCGCGGGCGGATCTCCCAACCGGGCACGTCAAGCCCCGGCGTCGGCAGCCGGTCCAGCGCAACGTACTTGAACCGTTGCCGCACGGTCGCCAGCGGCGTGTCCGCTTCGATCGCGTCGCTGAACCCCAGCGACATGTACCACCCCGGCTTGCGGTAGACGAACATCGTGCTCTTTCGGCCGATCACCTTACGGCCGGCGAAGCCGCCGTCTGCGGCCTTCTCCACCTTCTCGACCAGCACCAGGCCCTTCTTGGGCAGGCTCTCCAGCCACTTCGCCGCCGCCTTCTCGGCCTCTGCGCCGCTAGCGGGCGGCGGTGATTTCGTCGCCGACCCCGATCCGATCGGCGGCACCACGGGGTGCTGCGCCGCTGCGTTCGCAACGTAGACCACCAAACAAAGCCCAACACCGACCAAAACAACCAATCCGCGCATCGCTAATCTCCGAGAAAGAGCCTGGAAAACCGTGTTCGTACATCCTGCGTCTTTTTTGACGCCTCGTTGCCGCATTAAGTTCCAGTGACTGCGCCGTTGGGCGAACAGGGTGTAGGCCTCGATTTCAAATGCGAGCGACGATTCGGAAGCCCCCCCCGACAGAAGGGTAACGGCGAGTCACGCAATCCTCTTCTGCGACGAGTTGTGTTATCATAGAGCCCACTTGAAACATGCCCCCTCCCCACCCTCCTCACGCTGAGAACCAAAACCATGAAACGGGTGCTACATCTTGCCGTATTGGTCTGGGCTTCCATGCTCCTGGAAACCGCGGTTGCCGAGAAACCCAACATCATCTTCATCCTCTCCGACGATATCGCGCAAGGCGACTTGGGTTGTTACGGGCAGAAGCTGATCCAAACGCCACATCTCGATCGCATGGCGGCCGAAGGAACGCGGTACATGCAAGCCTACACCGGCACCACGGTCTGCGCGCCCACGCGATCGTCGCTGATGACCGGTTTACACATGGGCCACTGCCCGGTGCGAGCTAACCGCGAAATACGACCCGAAGGTCAGATGCCGCTGCCCGAGGGAACCTACACGGTCGCCAAGTTACTCAAAACGAACGGCTACGCCACCGCGTGCGTCGGCAAGTGGGGGATGGGCATGTTCGATACGTCCGGCAGCCCGATGAAGATGGGGTTCGACCACTTCTACGGCTACAACTGCCAACGTCACGCCCACAGCTACTTTCCCGCGTTTCTTTACAACGACGACAAACGTTTTCCGCTGCCGGGCAACGCGGGCGGCAAACGAGAAGACTACGCCCAAGACTTCATCGCCGGCGAGACGCTCCGCTGGGTTCGCGAAAACC
>JABMRB010000996.1 GCA_013202865.1 Candidatus Nealsoniibacteriota bacterium
CAAGCCGACTTATTGGTCGCCGCGACCGAGCGGCGGCCGTGGTGTTCAAGTGTAAAGGCGGTGCAATATTGGTTCATCGTGGGTCCGCACACCCCAATCCCCCTCAAAAGCACGGGGCCTGGTTGGACAGCGCCACGCTCGAAGAAAATGCGACGAATACAAGCTCGAATCGCAAGCGAGTGGATCTCGTCGCAAGTAATCCACTCGCTTGCGCTTCGAGCTTGTATTAGGAATGAAGTGGCGATTGCGAAGCCGCAAGCGGCCGTTAGTCCCACCACCATGCGCCGGCCGGTAGTTCACCGGGCGTGGACGTGGAATGTTGCCGACTGACCGTGGCGTTGCCGGTGGTCTCGATTGCCGAAGTGGCGACCAACCCGGTCGGATCGACGCGCACGCCGCCGCTGACGCCGGCGATCGTGTGGATCTGCTTCCGGTTGCGAATCACCCGATAGTTGGCCACCGTATCGACCTTCTCCGGGGCCGAGCCCAGGGCAATCTGGTAGACCAACGGGTCGCGGGGATCTTTCCCGCCAAAACACGTCAGATGCCAGCCGACCTTCGATGCCATGCCTTGCTGGCGAATCAACGCGGCGGCCAACGCCAAATCGCAAACGTTTCGCAACTCCGCATAGACGGGATACTTCTCGCACAACTCGCCGAAGTGCTTCGTGAAGCTCCGGGCAAACTCCCGGTTCAGCGCTTCCGCCTTGCCCGTGTGGACCCGTTCGCCACCGGCGGTGAGCAACTCGTTTTCGCTGAGCACCTTCACACCCTGGCCGCGCAAGGCGAACCCATGGCGGTCGTCGGTGGCCAGCAGGGCGTCGTAGTCGAGCGTGAACCACCATCGCAACACACCCAACGGCGGCGGCGATTGGCCCTCGGGAACGCGGATCAGGTCCAGATAGCTCTTCACGCCCGGCACACCCGGTTCCAGTCCCATGCCGACCAGTTTCATCCGATAGTCGGCCTCGACCATCACGGCCGCGGCCCGGGTGCGCGGATCGAGCCCGTAGACTTCGATCTCCTGCTGCCCGAGTTGCTCGCGAAGCTGCTCCAACCAGGCCTTGCGCTGGCCCGAATTGTCGAACCGCGGTTGAGGCTTGGCGAGAAACGCCTTGGCACGTGCCAGCGAATCCTTGGTGGGCGTGATCGCGCAACCGAATCGGGCGTCCGGCGCACCGAACATCTGCCGAAGCACGACGACCAGATCGTCCAGCCGCAACACGGGCAAACCCGTCTCGGTGCTGAGGATGCGATCCTCCGCGCCGTCGTGCCAATCGCCCGCCGGCCCGGCAAGGACCAACTCACCCGACTCGGGATAAACGAACACGTAACTGACCCGCTGCAACCCGGCCAGCACCTGCATGGCCTCGGTCGGCTGCTGTCCGGCGGCCAATCGCAGTTGGACGTGTTTCTCCAACCGCGGCAACGAGACCTTGCGCAGCGACGAGCTTCGCCGCGCGTTGTTCGAGGTGGTTCCGGTAGCACTGGCCGCGCGCAGGGCCGCCAGCGTGCCGCCGTCCTCTTGCTTGATCGCCCGCCGCATGACGCCTTGCGGGTCGATGAAGACACCGGTGGGAAACGGCGCGATCGAACCCGCTCCACCGACTTCGTCCCAGGTCGTCGGGGCAATCGTCGAGGTGATCAACTCCATCAATGGATCGAAGTCGGCCTGATTGCCGCCGCCGCGTCCACCCAACGGCTCGGCCGCCAGTTGGGAAAGCGTCGCGGAGCGTGCCCGGTCGTCATACATCTCACCGGCCGTCCGCAAGGCGGCGTCGCGGGCGCCGGCGCGCGCCTGTGCGGTGGCGATTTGCGTCAACAGGCCGTCGCGTTGTCGCTCGTCGACCGTCTGCCGAGCAATCGTCAAAGCGGGCGCGAACTCACCCGCGTCGAGATGGGCCCGCAGCCGAGCCTCTTGTGGATCGTCGGCCGCAAGGGCCGACACCGTCACTGAGAGTAGCAATGCCGGCAGAATCCCGGCAAGCAGCGCAACGATAGCCGATTGGGGCAGCCATCTAGAATGGACCCCGACCCGTGTGTGGCTGGACATGACATTCTCCGTTCCGTATCAATCCGCAGCCCAAACCCGTCTGGCCTTATTCATTAGTATTGCAGAAACGGAGGATTTGGCAAGAGGGCTTGTTTCGCAACCGGGCGGAGCACCCCACCCATCCGGTGGAGTGATGCCCCTGCCAGAGCGCCAAAACGGGGAGTTGTGTGCCAAGACCGCATAAATGCGGTACTACGAACCATCTGTGCCAAGACCGCATAAATGCGGTACTACGAACCATCTGTGCCAAGACCGCATAAATGCGGTACTACGAACTGTCCGCCAGCGCTCGGCGGAATCGTTCGAGCCGGTGCTGCATTGGCCCGGGTGGCACCAACGCGTAGTCTTCTCGGACCGGCTCGACCTTCAGCTCTAGCAGCCGGGGCCCCGGCCTGCTGAGCACATCCTTGGCCCGGGCGCGGAAATCGTCGAGTTCCGAGAACCGGGCTACGTTGGAGAAACCGCACGCCCGGGCTACCGCGGCAAAGTCTACGCCCGTGCCTGCGATGCGCTGTCCGCCGGTGATCTCGTAGACGCCGTTGCCGATCACCGCCACGGTGAGATTCGCCGCGCCGCTGTCGGCGATGGTGACCAGCGCACCGAGACTCATCAACAGCGAACCGTCGCCGGAGAGGACCGTTACCTCGCGGTCCGGCTGCGCCAAGGCCAGTCCCAGGGCCAATGGCACGCCGCCACTCATGGTCGACGGGACGTAGTGGAAGTCCAACGGGTGTGGTCGGCGCCGGATCCACTCCCGGGCGGCCCCCATCGTAGTCACGACGACGTCGCGGTCGCCGCGCAGCTCGGCGAGGACTTCCAGCGCGGCGGCCAGCGGCATGCGGCGGGTGTCGGCGTCAGTAGGCGACATCACGTACCCCCTTCCGCCAACAGGACCACGCCCGGCCGCCCGGTCCGAAGGCACTCGGCCAGATACGAGGCCAACTGCGGCTTCTCGTCCTCGGTCGCCACGAGCCGGTAGTCGATGCCCCAGGCGTCGAGGATGGGCCGGGCAAACTTGCGGGCCGTGTCGGGTGAATCGGCCGCGAGATAGCTGCGGTAGCCGACGATCGCCGTGATCGGCAGGGCCAGATCGAACAGCACGTTGCGCAGCGCATCGCCCGACTCGAACAGCCCCGTACACTGCATCATCACCAACGGCCGCTTTCCGCCGATCTGCAACCCGGCCGCCAGCGGCCATGCCTCTCCCTCGCGGCAAACCCGCAGCAGTCGGAAGTTCGCGGCGGCCTCCAACGCGGCCTCCCATGGGCCCAGCACGGAGTCGGGCACCCAGACGACATGACTATAGCCGAGTCGGCTGATCGCGTCGGCAATTTCTCGGCCGGAGAACATGGGCGATAAGGCGAACTGTATACGTGGAGTGGAAAATGGGGACTGGCTCCGAGCCGCCGCAGATGCCAAACCTGTGGAAAAGCGCTGCCGGCTCGGTGCCTGTCCCCTTTTTCGGGCTGACTACTTCTTCTGCGTGAAGTTGAAGTATTGGACGGCCCCGTCGCCGTCGACGAAGAACTTCACCGGGCCGTAGACCCAGAGTTGCCATTGGACGTCCTTGCGCTCGCCACCTTCGCCGATCGGCAGCGAACCGTTGACGTTCTGCATGCTGTCCGGCTTGCCGAACTTCTCCTGAATCGCTTTGGCCGGCTGGATCTTAGCGGGCAAGAACGTCTCCTGATCGCCGCCGCCGAGCGAGAGTTTCAGGCCGGGCCTGCCCTGGGCGTCTTCCGGTTTCACCTCGAGCATCGCGACGAGTTGCTCGGTCTGGTCGCCATCGCCGGCCGATTCCTTTGGCTCCGCCGGATCTTCTTGCGGGGTTGGATCCGGCTGCTCGTCGGGCTTGGGCTTCTCGCGCTCGATGTCGTCGGCCACCTCAAACGGCTGCTGCTGGTCGCCGCGGCCCGGCCGGCCGATGGGCCCCTTGCCGATCGGGCTCGTTGGCTTCCTGCCCGAGGCCGTCAGCGGCGTGGACAGTTCGATGGCGACTTGGATGGCTTCCACGCCCTTGGGAGCGATCCGCACACCGAGAGCGGTGAGCTTGTCGCCCTCGACGACCACGGAGTAGGTGTTCAAGTCGAGTTCGATCGCGACGTCCTCGGCCAATTCGACCTTCAATAGCGGCTTGAAGAACTTGTTGGGCACGTAAACGGTCATCCGCTTGCCCTTGATGTCTCTGACTTGCGCGCGGACATCGAACATCTCCTCCTTAGGCGGCGGCGGTGGCTTCGTGCCCTTAGGGGCGGCGGGCAGTGGCGGCATTCCCGGCGGCATCGCCGGTTGCATGCCCGGGTTCGGGCCCATGGCGGCGGCCTCCGCCTGCCCGGGATAGAACACACCGACGCGTCTGCCCAACTCCTGCGACGGCGTGAAGATCGTCATTTGGCTGACTTCTCCGACCGACTTGCTATAACGCTTGTTGACCGTGACCAGAAATCGGACGAAATGCCCTTTTCGCAGCACCTCCTTCTCGGCCGGGCCGGTCACCTTGATTTTCGCTCTCTGCGGAACCTTCAGCCCCCAGACTTCACCCGCCGGCGTGGTGACCGAGATCATCCCCGGCCGGACACCGGCCACTGTGCCGACCAGTTGGATCGGCGTAATCATCCGAACGCCGCCGGGCTGACCGAAACCTTGACCCTGAACCGCGACCACCAGACCGATGACCATGGACAACAGAAACGTTCGATGGCACTGCATGAGAAGGACCCTCGACACAAAAAGTACAAGCCCGTCCCCGCAGGACCAACTTTGTCGGACGGCACGGACTACAACACCCCAACGGTAGTGTACTCGTGAAGATGCCTGCCGGCAACCTCTCCCGGCGGTGAATTCCGTGGATTGTGGGCTTTTTTGCCGGAGATTCACTACGTCTTGCGGAGCGAGACGGCTACTTTGCAGAACAAGGCAACGCCGGCCACCAGCAGGAGCAGCCCGGCCGAGGGCTCGGGCACGGCCGTCACTGAGATATTGCCGAGCCGGACGTGCGAATCGGCCGATGACGTGTCGTCGCCAAAGAAGAGCATGTTGGGCTGTTCGTAGGGGTCCAGTTCGCCGACCAGGGGGAAGCTGGGGCCCTCGAAGGCCGTGTAGTCGCGCAGCAATCCGCTGAGAATCGCGGTTCCGCCGACGGATAGCTCGTAGCCATCGCCCGCCACGGTCAGGTCGTAGGTCGTCAGTGCGGCGGTCTGGGCCACGGTCCGATCGACGCCTTCGGCCTGTGTGAACAGATCGCCCGGGTTCGCTACGTTGTCTTCGTAGGCCCAGATTTCATTTGCTACGTCATCGTGGAAGAAGCCGAGTTCGATGCCCTGGAGGTCGTTACCGATGGCAATCACGCTGAACCCGGCCCTGTCTTGCTTGCCGTCGGAGTTGTCGTCCCGGGCGTTGTGTCCCTCGCCGAGCATCTGCAGATCGAAGCTGACCACGTAGCCGACGGTTCGGTCGAGCAGCGGTGCGGCCGGGTGGATCGGGCTTCCGTTGAACGGATTGTGCGTGAAGAATCCAGCCGATTCGCTACGGTCGACCATCGTGTTCAGTTCGGTCAGCCCGCCGCTGTAGGAAACGGTTGCCGCAGGCGTCAGTTCGTTGGCCAGATACAGAAACCCCTGGTCGCCCGGCATGTTTCCCAACGAGGCATCGTAGAGCGTCACGGCCGAACCGGGGCAGGCAACGAGCGATGCCGCAATGAAACACATTATCGGAGCAATCCAACGCATCGGGCCAACCTTTCTCTTCTTGTATGAAGATCGCCGCACAATACCCTCCATTGTGCTTGCCCTGCCCTGCAATTGCAAGCGATTTGTTGCCATGGTAGCCCTTTCCAATCCGGATCAGGCCCCGCCAGATTGGGGAAATCCACCCGGCACCCCTTGCCAAATATCGGCCGGTCGGATAGGATGACGACAGCGGGGTCGTTGTGCTTCCTGGTTGCGCAACGACGCGCCTCGGGCCAGCAGGCAACCGCGCCCCTCGTTCCCCGTGATCGGTCATGTCGCCAACGCGAAGACTGCCGCCGGCGCTGGATAGCCGGTTCGTGGCTGCTCTTACTGCCATACCAATCGCGGCGCCTATTGCAACCGCTGAGCGGGGCAATCGCGAACGTCCAGGTTGCGGCAGGCCGATCTGCGGCGCGCTGACGCTCTCGGGAATTCTCCATACGATCGCGTTCCTGGCCCTCTCGGCGGCGGCCCTGTCAATCGATCTCGGCGAGGTGAGCATGATCTCGGCCGAGATGTCGACGGCCCAGGACGAGGCGCCGCTGGAGGCGTTTACCCCCTCCATGGAATGGGCCGACGAATCGCCCCGCGCCGAAGCGGCCGCCGTGTTGACCGAGAGTTTCGACCCGCTCGAACAACTTCCCTTCTCCGAAACGTTGCAGGTCGATCTCGCGCTGGCGGGGCTGCCGTTGCCCGAACTCTCCAGCAGCGACCTCTTGGCGGAGCTTGCAATCGACGCCAATCCGGATGGCCGACGACCCAACGCGACGGGCACCCACGGCGACCGCAAGGGCCAGAGCGGTACCGGAACGGCCGAATACTTCGGCACCATCGCCGAGGGCAACCGCTTTGTCTACGTGCTCGACATGTCCAGCAGCATGAGTAACAACGGCGGGGCGAACGGTCCCAGCCGCTTCGACCGGGCGGTGTCCGAACTGCTGCGGTCGCTCGATCAACTCCAGGCCGGGCAATCGTTCTACGTAGTGCTCTTCTCGAGTGGCATGCGGCGGATGTTCGACGAGACGGGCCGCCCGCAGATGCTCGAAGCCACGCCTCAGAACAAGCGGCGGCTGCAAGAGTGGCTTCGCACGATGGGGCCCGGCGGCGGGACGAATCCGCGCAGTGCGATCCAATTCGCGCTGCGGATGAAACCCAGTGCCGTGTTCATGCTCTCCGACGGCGCGTTCGACGGTTTCACGAACAACAGTTCCGGCGGTGTGCTCGGGGCCGACTCGCAGGTGGGTCAACTCGTCGGCCGCGACAACCGCGATGCGGCGCCGATCCACTCGTTCGCCTACGAGGACCCGCAAGCCAAGGCCAACATGCAGGCACTGGCTTCGCTGACCGGTGGGCAGTTCCGCTATCTCAAGCCAATGAGCCCCCTTGAAATCGCTAAGGCCGAAGCTGCGGCAAAGCCCGTGGCCGCACCACAACCACCGCCCATCCCGCCACCGGCCCCTCCGCCGGCGCTGGCCCAGCAACCCTCGCTTTCGGAGCGTCAGCAGGCCGAGGCGATGCTCCAGCGTGCCGACGACCTGCGCGACGACGGGAAACTCGACGCGGCGACGCAGAGCTATCGCGAGTTGATCCACCAGCATCCGCTCACGCCGGCTGCCGCCACGGCCCGCGGGCGGATCGTGCAGACGTTGCACGCCATGAGGATGGACCCGCGCCGCGGGGGAAGACCGCGTTGAAGATCGATCTGCCACCAACGGCGCGCCGCGACGACGAGTCGCCCGGTGCTACGCCCGAGCAATTTGCAATCGACCTCAGTGGCGGCGATGATCGGTCGGCCTCTGCCGTAACCGACAACCGGTGGCTGGCCGTTGCGATCGGCCTGGCCGTGCTGATCCATCTGGTGATCGATCTGGTGCTGGTCGTCGTCCGGCCATGGGAGTTCGGCGAATCCTCCCGGCTTTCCGAGATGCTCATGTTGTTCGCCCTGGCGGTGCCGTTTGCCCAGGCGAGTCTGGTCTGCCTGTTAGCCACCCGATTGCGGCTGCCGCTCTACGGGCGGTTCGTTGTCGGGATCATCGGCGGCTTCGGCGTGTGGTTCGTAACGGTCAAGGTGTTACCCAATGCCTCGGCGACCGGCGCCGAATCGGGAGGTTGGGCAACGTGTGTTGCCACGCAAATCGCGTTGATGTCGGCTGCCGTTGCGGCCCGATCGTTACCGCGGGATCTTTTCGCTGCGCTATCTGCAAACGCCGACGAGTCGGCGCGGCGCCGGTTCCAGTTCGGCGTCGGCTCTTTGTTGATCTGGACCACTCTCGTTGCCGTCTTGCTCGGCCTCGGCCAAGTCATCGCAGCACGACTCGACTGGAACCGCGCCGTAACCGGGTGGGAGTATTTTTACTTTTGTCCGGTTTTGGGCTCATGCAACGCCGTCTACGCACTGCTTGTCGTCCTCTCTCTATCGCGCCGCCGCCGAACGATCGTCTGGATTTGTGTCGCCAGCGTGACAATTGCCATTCTCTCCTGTTTCCAACCCCTGGTGTTCACTTTCATCTTCGGCGATACTGGCGGCATCGACTACGTGGCGACGCTGATCCTCGCCTGCACGCAAGCGGCCCTGCTCTACGCAACGCTGCTGCCTGTTCGTGCTGTTGGTCGAGCTTAGAACTCGTACAGGAATTACATCCCCGTTTATCGGGCAGGAAGTCCGCTTGGAAAGGAGCGCTCATGAGATCGTTGGTTTTCTGCTTGTCTACCCTGGCACTGCTGAACGTTGCCATTGCTCAGCGTCAGATGGAGAATCTGACGCGCGGCGTCGTTGCGGTGCCGACCGGGGATGGCGACCATCTTGTCAGTTGGCGGCTGTTCGGAACCGATCCGGATTCGATCGCGTTCAATCTATACCGGCGAACGGCCGATAACGCGCCCGAACGAATCAATGAGACTCCGATCTCCGGTGCCACGAATTACGTCGTGCGTCGTGGTCGCGACGTGCTCGGTGCGCAGTACTTCGTTCGGCCGATCGTCGGCGGTGTTGAGCGTGAAGCGTCGTCGTCGGCAGGCGTCTGGCAGAGCGGCTTTCTGGAGATTCCGATTCAGCCCATCGACGGCTATCGGCCGGGCGATGCTTCCGTGGCGGACCTCGACGGCGACGGCGAGTACGAAATCGTGGTGCAGCAAAGTGCCCGTGCTCACGACAACTCACATTCCGGGCTGACCGACAAGCCCGTGCTGGATGCCTACGATTTCGATGGAACGCATCTATGGCGAATCGACCTCGGGCACAACATTCGCGACGGCGAGCACTATACGCAGTTCATGGTTTATGACCTGGACGGCAACGGCAAAGCCGAAGTGGCCTGCAAGACGGCCGACGGCTCGACGGACGGACGTGGCAACACGATCGGCGATGCGACCAAGGACTGGCGAACCACGGATGAGAAGTCTCGCACGTTCGGGCGAGTGCTGGAGGGTCCCGAGTTCTTGACGATCTTTGACGGTCTCTCGGGCAAAGCACTCAAGACCGTGGACTACGTGCCGAATCGAGATCCGATCGACGGCTGGGGGGGAATCGGCGGTAACGGCGGCAACGACAGTTACGGCAATCGCTGCGATCGCTTCCTCGCCTGCGTCGCCTACCTCGACGGTGTGCGGCCGAGTCTGGTCATGTGCCGCGGTGTCTATGGCCGAACGGTGCTGGTGGCGTGGGACTGGCGCGACGGCGAGTTGACGCGGCGGTGGACGTTCGATTCGGGTATCAGCTATCCGCCGTTCGCAGACGCTTCGCCGTTCTCCGGGATGGGCGGCCATTCGCTGTCGGTCGCCGACGTCGACAAGGACGGGCGCGACGAAATTGTTTATCAGGCGATGGTCGTCGACGACAACGGCAAGGGATTGTACTCGTCTGGCCTGCGACACGGCGATGCAATGCACATCGGCGACATGGTCCCGGATCGTCCCGGGCTGGAGGTCTTCACGGTTCAGGAAAACGAAGCGCAGACGGTTCGCTTCCAAACACCCGGCGCGGCGATGCGCGACGCACGCACGGGCGAGCTGCTTTGGAGTCACAGTCCCGGCGTGGACGTCGGCGGTGGGTTGGCGGCGGATATCGACCCGCGACATCGCGGCTACGAAGCATGGGGCGGACCGGGCGGCCTTCGCAACTGCCGGGGGGAGAGTATCGGACCCGCGCCGCAATCGCTGAGGTTTGCGATTTGGTGGGACGGTGATTTGCTGCGCGAATTGCTCGCCGGCTCGCGTGTGACAAAATGGAACTGGAAGCAACACGACGAATCCACGCTGATGCTGCTGGCCTCCCCCGGCCGACGCAGCGGAACGTATCCGTGCTTGATGGGAGACATTATCGGCGACTGGCGCGAAGAAGTGATTGTGCCCGGTTCCGATGGCCGGACGCTGCGGCTCTACACGACCGCGATCCCAACCGAGCATCGCATCGCGACGTTGATGCACGACCCACAGTACCGGCTGAGCATCGCGTGGCAAAACGTCGTCTACAACAAACCGCCGCATCCGAGCTTCTTCCTCGGCGACGGCATGAAGCCGCCGCCAAGGCCCGCCATCCGACTGATCGGCAAAGGCGAAGCGATCAGTCCAGTGCCGTGAAAATCCGGCTGGAATCGCTGGGAGTGGACGTGATTCAAGCATACAATGGGATGGAAGCACGCACCCTACGGGCCGTATTGGCAAACGTTGCTGCTTTCGCTACAATGGGATGTGGCCCTTTCTTGGCGAACCGTCCCCTGAGTGCAAGGAGATACAGATGAAGTCGCGTCATCTTCGCTGGTTTGTGATGTTCTTTCTGGTTTTCGGTGCCGTGGCATCGGGCGTGTCCGCCGCCGGCGCCGCACTGCCGGAGAACCTCGCCAAGTAGGCCCTGGCCTCGGCCAGTTCCGAGCACAACGCGCACTACCAGGCCAAGTTTGCCGTCGACGGCAAGATCCCACCGCCCGGCAGCCAATCGGCCGATCTCGACGCCGCATGGTGCGTGCTAAAGGCCGAGTCGGGCGACAACGCCAACTTCACGCTCGAGTGGAACGGGCCGATCGACCTCTCGGAGATTGTCTATTTCGGTCGCACGGCCTGGTTCGTCAACGAATGCTGGAAGGACTACGAGGTCTATCTCGACGACGCCGACAAACCGGCCGCCAAAGGCTCGTTCAAGATGACGCACGGCCCGCAGCGAGTGAAATTCGCCAAAACGAAAGTTCGCAAGGTCACCATCAAGTTCCTCAACTCCTACGGCGGCTTCAACCCGGGCGCGGCCGAAATCATGGCCTTCGCCGAGAGCCCCTCGAAGAACGATTTGGCCAAGGCTACCGGCGTTACTCCCGTGCCGCAATTGGGCAAAACGGGCAGCGAGGCGGTCCGCGAATTGATCGTCAAACTGACCGAACTGCACGGCAAGCGATACGCCCAAGCCCCCGAGCACCTTGCCAAGCTCGAACAACTCGAAGACGACTCCGACGAACTGGCCGATCTGCAACGCAAAGTGTTGTTGTTCGACGTCGACAAGCTCGTGGCGATCAAGCGGCACGAGATCACCGCCTCGCACGTCTACACGTATCACTACGAGGGCCAGCGCGATGGCGGCGGGCTCTACATCGTCTCGGCCAAGGACCCCGCGGCCGAACCGGTCGAACTGGTCGCCTCGCCCGGCGGACAGATCCTCGATTGCGATCTTTCTCACGACGGCAAGAAGGTCCTCTTCAGTTGGCGAAAGGGTCAGGGCCAGGGATACCACCTCTGGACCGTCAACGTCGACGGCACCGGACTGACGCAACTGACCGACGGCGAGTGGCACGACTACAACGCCTGCTGGCTGCCCGACGGTCATATCGCCTTCCTCACCACCCGGGCGCCGCAGTTCGCCTATTGCTGGCACGCGCCGGTCGGCATCCTGCACCGCATGGCGCCCGACGGCTCCGACTTCCGCAAGCTCTCGGCCAATTACCTCAACGACTTCACCCCCTGCGTGCTGGACGACGGGCGGATCATCTACTCCCGCTGGGAATACGTTGACCGGCCGGCCATCCCGATCCAGAGCCTCTGGACGATCAATCCCGACGGCACCAACCTATCGGTGTTCTTCGGCAACCGCGTGCTTTCGCCGGGTACGTTCATGGAGGCCCGGTCGATCCCCGGCACGCAGAAGATCATCTGCACCATGACCGGCCACAACGGCCCCACGCGCGGCGCGATCGGCGTGATCGACCGCTCCAAGGGCGTCAATGCCCAGGAGGCGATCGTCAACATCACCCCCGACACGCCCGTGCCCAATGTCAACCAGGGCAGCGGTAACACGGGCGGCAGCAAGTTGTATAGTTGCCCCTTGCCGTTGGATAGCGCCCGGTTCTTACTCTCCGCCAAGGGGCCCGTGCTGATGCGGACAATCGACGGCAACTGCCAGTCGGTCGCCTTGCCGGCGCCGGCCGACGGCATGCAGTGGTTCAACGCCCAGCCGTTACGGCCGCGCAAACGTCCGCCGATAATCTCTCCGCAGGTAACCCTCGACTCGAACGTTCAGTACGCGACGATCTTCTTGCAGGACGTCTACAACGGCCTGGAGCCTCACGTGGCCCGTGGCGAAGTGAAGTCGCTGCGGGTCGTCCGCGACATGCAGAAGACCGTGCGGATCGACCCCGGCAAACGGGCGTTCGGGTTCCAGTTCCCGGTGATCTCCTGCGGGGCCACCTACGCCGGAAAGGACGTGCTCGGCGAGGTGCCGATCGATCCGGACGGCTCGGCCTGCTTCCGCGTTCCGGCCGGGTTGCCGATCTACTTCATGGCGCTGGACGCCGAGGGCCGGGCCGTGCAGCGGATGCGGAGTTTCACGCACCTGATGCCCGGCGAAGTGCAGGGCTGCATTGGCTGCCACGAACACCGCCGCCACACCTCCCGGCCGCAGTTGGGCGCCGCCTACAACCGCACGCCCCGCAACATCGATCCGCCCGAGTGGGGCGCGGGCGGGTTCGGCTACGCACAGGTCGTCCAACCGGTACTCGACAAACACTGCGTCGAGTGCCACAACCCGATCACACCGCCGGAGGGCATCGACCTGAGCGGCGGCAAGACCGATTTCTTCAGCGTCTCCTACGACGTGCTCGCCCGGGAGAAACAGGGCCGCACGGGCACGCAATACGTCAACTGGATTCCCACCTACAACGGCCAGGAGTGGAACATCCTGGAGGTGACGCCCAGGACGTGGGGCTCGCCGCAGAGCAAGTTGTCCGAGGTGCTCCTTTCGGGGCATCCGGGCGACGACGGTCGGCCGCGGCACGAGATCAGCGACATGGAGCGCCGCCGGATCTTTGCCTGGATCGACTTGAACGTACCCTACTACGGCACCAGCGAGACGGCCTATCCGGACAACGTCGGCTGCCGGCAGATCGTCCCGCCTGCGCTGGAGAAGACGCTGGCCGACGTAGCCAAGCGCCGCTGTGCGGAGTGTCACGCCGACGGCAAGATCCCGCGTCGCGAGTGGACCCGCATCACCGAGCCGCAATACAACCCCTTCCTGATCGCCCCGCTAGCGCTGGCGGCCGGTGGCAGCGAGAAGTGCGGCAAAGCGATCTTCGCCGACACGAAGGACCCCGATTATCAAGCCATCCTCGCCACGTTCAAGCCGGTCGCAGAAATGCTCCGCGCCACCCCGCGGATGGACATGCCCGGCGCCGTCCCGTCGGACACGGTCAGCCGCAGTTGCCAGTAATCTTCGTTCCCAGGCTCCGCCTCGCAACGCACTGTCTTGGAGGCTCCGCCTCCGCGAAGCAGGTAAATACGCAGTCCCCGCGCGGGGTCGTATTGTTTCCCGTGTTTCGCGGTCAAAGTGCAACAATTGCCGGCACGCGCGTTTGGCAGATTCTCACAAGGCATTGTGTGGCATCGGGTTACGTCACCGGGCCTCACGTCGGCGGTCGCCGCAAACGCAAATTTTCCCCGCCCCAAGCCCAACCGCCCATCGGCCTTGGCCGTCCGGCATCGCGCCAAGTCGTTGCAGCGACACGACTTGCGCGGCGACTTGCCCCCTTGACTCGTCTCGGTTGAACGTGTACAGTCGTACCATTTCGCATTCTCGTAAAGTGTTTTCATTGTTGAGGTTACGGCAATGTTGACCACTTTTTCTTGATTTGGGGGTACCAAAAGGCAATAACTCGGACCGCCATAAAGTTTCAACGCACGGCTAGAGCGGTACGTGTACTAATGTATCAGATTGCTCCAGCGTCTTCCAGACACATTTCCGGGCCACCCGTGGAAAAAACGCCAAGCCGCAAAGAAAGACAGCAGATGGGTGCCAGTGTGGGGCCGCGTCGGTAGCTGCCAATCTCACGCTCCTTCAGGCTTAGATTTCACCCCCGATCAGCCAAGCCCATCTCCAGAAGGGTGTTTTCGGCCAGATTTCCAAGATTCTTCGGATTTCTTGCGGTGGGGGGGGGGGCGCGAAACGGTTGACAAATCAATCTGATTTGACATACTAGGTGACATTGTGGTCGCTTAGCGATCTGGTCCGTCGAGTTTCAGATGGGTTCTGAAACCGCGGCGGAAGTCTCCATCTCTCCAGTGAGGCAGCGTCGCACCGGCACGAACGGCAGGTCACCTTGACCGGTGGCGGCTGTTTTCTTGTACGGTGCATTCTCCCGGTGGACCCCGCAACGGTGAAGAGGTCAGCGACTGTTTGTCGCGCAGAAAAACAGTTCTGACCCCTTTTTCCGTGATTATAGTTCGTAACGTCAGGTCGGCCGGTCTTCAACGTGCGTTGAAGGGCCGATCCGCCAGACATGTTTATTCGGAGGAATGATTTCATGCGTAGCAAGACAGTTTTGACAATCGTAGCAGTAGCGAGTGCGTGTGTTGTGGCGGTGGCCGTCACTATGCTCGTGGCCGGCACGGCACAGGCGGCAAGCAGCACCTGGATTGGACCTTCACAGACACAGAACACCGAGCACGACGACTGGGCGCCGTATGAAGAATTCAATCTGGCCGCGAACTGGGACAACGGTGTTCCTAATGGCGCGGGTGACATCGCGACGATAAATCCAACCGGCCGGCTCAATCTTCAACTAACTGATGCCACCGCGCTCACCACTGGTGGCCTCTGGGGAGGTACATGGGGTGATGGCTCGGGCGACCCCACAAGCATTACGCTGGGGCAGCTTATCGTCACAGGCACTGGCGGCGGTGCTAGGATCGATATTAGGTATGGACCCTCTTCCACGATCACGTGGGACAACATTGGATCAAATGCCGTTATCAGCGACATTACTTCCAATAGTGAATTGTGTTTAATGCAGAGTCACGTTCTGACCAGCAGCGTCGAGATTTACAAGAACGGCGGGCAGACCAGGTTACAACAGGTTATCTCTGGCCCCGGTGGGTTAATCTTGTCGGGCAACCAGGAGTTGGTACTGGGAGAGACCGGCACCCCTAATACGTTCGAGGGTGGTGTTACCTTCATGGATACCTCCGTTGTCGATGTTAGGCAAGGGCAATCCACGGGTACCGGCCCGTTCACATTCTCGGCTACATCAACGGCCAATAGTAGGATTACGCCCAGGGGCGGCTGGTCGCAAGCAATGCCGAATGACATTGTCGTCGAGACTGATGGCTTTGGTTGGATTCGGGATGAGTCCGGCGGCCAGACCAGAGAGTTTTCCGGCGACCTCAGTGGCGGTGGCACCCTCAAGATTGATGCCCGAGATAACCTCTGGAACTTCACCGGCACAAATACGGGCACTGGTATTCTGAACATCCAAGGCGACGGCAGCGCTGACTCGGACCTCGGAGTAGAAGGCGTGTTCAACACCAACCCTTTGATCGATTTGACAACTGCCGCGGTCTTTAACATCACCGCCGCCGATGTGTTTGGCGACAGTGCCGCCGTCACGATGGACGCCGCTTCCATCTTCGACGTCAGCAGTGGCCTCGACGAGGTGATCGGTTCCTTGACGGTCGGTGGAACTCCGATTCCCGACGGCATCTACGACAACCGCCAAGCGTGGCTCAGCGGTGAAGGTATCATCACCGTTGGGACGGTCGCCCCGCCCGTCGCCTGGGCCGGCGGCGCGGGCAACTGGGACGCTACGAAGTGGGACGACGGCAGCCCACCGCTCATAACGCCCCCCGCCGACACTCCCATGATCATCGACCACGACGGAGGCCTCAGCGACGTGACCGTTGCCGTTTCTTTCGGCCCCGCCTTCTCGATAACCGTCGGCGAATACAACGCCGCCAAGCTCACCGTCAATAACGGTGTGACGCTGGGCGTGACCAACGACGTCACCGTGGGCGGCTTCGGCACGCTGCAGGTCGACGGCACGCTCGACGCCGACAGCGTGATTTCTTCCGGAACTCTCGCCGTCGGCGGGGGCGGGACGCTCAACGCCGCCGTGGTCAACACCACGGGCACGACGACCTTCGCGCCCGGCTCGCTGGGAACCATCGGCGAGGTGAACGTGACCGCCGGCATCACCACCATGTCCGGCCCGGCCATCGGCAGCGTGAGCGCCACCGGCGGCGTGCTGAACACCGCGGCCGACGTGGCGGATCTGACCGTCGACGGCAGTACGGTAAATACCATCGGCCCGGCCAAGGCCGCCAACGCGACGGTCAGCAGCGGAGCGGTCAATCTGACCGGCGGCGTCTTGGAAGTCGACGTGATGAAGGTCGCCGACGGCACGGTGGACACCAAGACCAACTACGTGAAAGTCAACCAGTCGTTGGCTGTGGGTCGCCTGAAAATGAGCGTGGAGAGCGGCAACTTCCACGCCGCCGGCTCCGACTTGCTGAGCAACGTCGATACGTTGACGCTCAACGGTGGAACGTTTTCCGTCGGAAGCGGGGGCCTGATGCCTGAAGGCCTGAGGGTATGGCTGGACGCCTCCACGATTGCCGTGGCCGACGGCGCTAGCATCGAGACCTGGGCCGACCAGTCCGACAACGGCAATGACGCAACGCAGGGCATCCCGGGAGATCAGCCCACGTACGTCGCCGCCACCGGCCTGAACGGGCAACCCGCGGTGCATTTTGCCCAGGACAACGACGACAATGGAGATCGGATGCAACTCGGCGATTTGAGTGCCCAGTTCCCCACCGGTGCCACCATGGTTGCCGTCATAACGCCAGATGAGGCCGCTTGGAAGCGCTACAACGTCTTCGGAAACTCCAGCAACGACAGTCGCTGGTGCGCCGCGAACTGGAATGAGTCCGTACCGGGCGAGTTCCGCACAACCCGTACCGGCGGTCAGAACTATGACGCCTGGCCTGACACGGAAAACGCCATCGTCGTCCTGGAGAGTGACAGCGCCGTTTACCGGCTCCTGATTGACGGGGCCGTAGTCAACGACTCCGACGCGGCCTACCACAATGGTAGCGGCTTTGACTGGGTGATCGGCAACCGTGTAGGCAACGGCCAGGCGTTCAACGGCGATATTGCCGAGTTCATGTTATTCGACAGAGTCTTGTCGGCTGAGGATGCCAACGACATCGGCGGCTACCTCGCTGATAAGTACGGCCTGACAACGACCTACGACGGCAGCCTCGGCGGAGGAGTGGTCGATCAGGCCACCACCAACTTGACGGTGACCGCGAACACCGCGATCACTTCCACCGATTCTTCTGTGATACTCGGCAACCTGACGGTCCAAAGCCCCGTCACCACGCTGGACCTGCAAGGCGCCGTCTACTCGTTCCAGGACGCCGCCATCGCCGGCGGCGTAACGCTCACCGGTGAGGTGGAAGTTCGCGGGACGCTTGACATCGGCGACGGCATCGGCACTCTGACGCTCGGCAGCGGCGAAATGGCATTGGACCCTGCCGCGACCTTCAACGCCCAAGTGAGCCTCGCGGTAGTTCATTCGATAGAGGCCGACAAGAGCACGCAGCTCGCGACCGATCAGATCGTCCTAGCCGACGAAGACACGGCGCTACAGATCGGCGGAACCCTGGCGATCAGCAGCCTTGGCGACCGCACCGACGCCAGTTATTGGGCCGCCTCGCCGGTGTTCATCGACAATCCTGAACGCGGGCCGATCGGCGATACCGGTACCCTTCCGTACACGGGCCGGGAGTTCAACGCGGTCACGCCGGCGCCCCCGGCA
>JABMRB010000997.1 GCA_013202865.1 Candidatus Nealsoniibacteriota bacterium
ATGGCGAATTGCATGATCTTCACCAGGTGACCCGGCGCCGGCGCAAACTGCAACCGTCTTCGGATCTTTGCTGTACAAGTTGCGAATGGAAGTGAAATCGAGAATCGAATCGACGCGGTGTCGATTCCACAAGTAGGCACCAAATGACTGGGCCTTCCGGTTGTATAGCAGGCCGGAAGGCTGAATCAGGCAAGCCGATCCGTCGGGGCGAAGCGTTTCCAGGGCCTGCTCTAAGAAGAGATACGCAGCATTATTGTCGGGGAGCTTTCCTCGCTGCGAGTGGGCCTTGTTGGTGTGCCTGTCAACGCGTCTTCCCGGCTCTGTAAGTTTCGACTCGAACGGTGGATTACCGAGAATAACATCAAATCCGTTGTTGAGGACGGTCTCTGAGCCGGCGTTTCGATCCAAGATAAGTTGGAAAAAATCCGCCTCGACGAGATTCTCATCTCTTAGCCGGTCAAGTCTTAGGTCCCGCCAGATAACGTCCGGTGTCAGCGCGTCGCAGACTGCCAGCGCCAAGCTGAACGCAGCCAAGTCAACCGCGTCCGGTTCCAACTCGACGCCGAATATGTTCCGTCGGAGGATGCTCTTGAGGGTCTTTACGTCGGGACGCCGCCATCTGTGGCGGCTCCGCCAAACGTTGATCAGTCTCCTGAAAGCACCGACGAGGAAGACCCCCGAACCACAGGCCGGATCGAGTACGCGTTCCTTGCCGCTGAGCCGCTGATAGGGCATAGCATGGTCCAGCAGCAGCGCCGCCAAGAAAGGAGGCGTGTAGACCGTCCCATGGCCGCCTTGAACGAATCTCTGGTACAAGTGGCTGATGATCTCAACCGGAAGGTGTTCAAACGAGAACTGCCGCCACAGGTAACGCTGTCGCTTCAGCGTTCGGGCTTCCACAAGCTTCGCGAAACGACGAAGCGCGGTTTTCGTGAGCTTGTCACGACTGCTCACCGGAAGCCTGAATACATCACCGTTGAACTTGCGTTCGAGGAAGGCTAGTAGGCGCTCGGCCTTCTCCGGGTCTTCGGCGCGAAGGACATCGAAGAAATTCCGGGCTCCCTTGTGGAATCGGCCGAACCATCCGTCCGGGAAGACGCGACGGTCCTCAAGGTACTTGATCAGGACCGTCAGCAGCAGCAAGCGGCGCAATACGGGCGATTTGTCCCCTCCGAGATCCTCGTCGGCCTCGACCACCGCTTGGATGAGTGACTCGTGGGCTGCCTTGTCGTTGTCTGCCAGTGTGGAATTGCGAGGATCGTCCCAGAACGTCCCGTCGGCCAGGCGAAAGGCGGAGAATCGCTTCTTCAGTTCGGCGTCAATCTCCGCCGCGACCCGAATTGAAGCGGAGGGCTTGAATCGGCACTCGCTGGCCTCATCCTCCCAGAAATCCGGACCTCGAGCACAAGCCAATACGTCTACCCGAGTCGGCCATGCGACGTACAGAAGCGGCGCGACACCGTGCAGCCAAACCTGGAGATGAAGCTCCGCCAAGGCCTGCTCATCCAGACGCTCGTCCGAATTGTCGACAACGTAGGCCGCGACCTGCGACGACCTTCCGTCGGAAAACCGCCTGAAGAACACAAAGTCGACGTGCTCAAACGACTCGGCATCAAACACGGCCGCTTGTTCGTCAATGGTTAGAGATGGGGCCCTTGCTCCGCGACGACGAACTGGTACCAAGCCCGGCAGCAGACTCCCATCCGCGCAGTTCAAGTCGACGCATTGAAGTGCAGGCGCGGCCATCCATGAATCCTCTGTGTGTCACAAATGACCGCAGTATAACGACTTAGGAATTACCCGACAACACCAAGGCCGCCCGCTCGATTGATTGACCGTATCAGATTGCGGTCGCGACGACAACGGGTTAGAATGCCGCAATCTCGATATCCGCCCGCTTCGGCGAATGACCCACCCGCAACATCCACAGCAAGACGCCCCATGCAAATATCCAACATGATCCATGCCGTCGACTTGCATTGCTGCGGCGAGCCGGGCCGCGTGATCGTCGGTGGGGTGCTCGATGTGCCGGGCGACTCGATGTTTGAGAAGATGGTTCACTTCCGGACCAAGGCCGACGATCTGCGCAAACGCATGCTTCGCGAGCCGCGTGGCTATCCGGCCTCGAACTGCAACCTGATCCTGCCGCCGACACGTGCGGAAGCGGACGCCGGGTTCGTTATTATGGAGCAGACCGAGTATCCGCCTATGTCCGGTACGAATACGATCTGCGTTGCCACCGCGCTGATCGAGACGGGCATGGTGCCGGCGGTGGAGCCGGTTACCGAACTGATCCTCGAGGCGCCGGCCGGACTGGTCGCCGTCAGGGCCGAGGTTGACCGCGGCAAGGTCACTCGCGTGACGTTCGAGAACGTGCCGGCCTTTGCCGTGCATCTGGACGCCCGGATCGAAGTGCCCGAGCTTGGTTCGGTTACCGTCGACGTGGCCTACGGCGGGATGTTCTTCGTGATCGCCGAGGCGGAACCTTTCGGGCTGCGTCTTGTGCCGGAGGAGGGCCGGGAAATCGTGCGGATCGGCGAGATGATCAAGGCGGCCGTGCAGCGGCAGCTTCCGGTCGTGCATCCGGAGAACCCGGGGATTTCCGGAGTCACGATCGCCCAGTTGGCGGGCCCGCCCTGCGGCACGGGCGCGGACGTCCGCAACGCGGTGATCGTATCGACCGGCAAATTGGACTGGGACCGGCCGCAGTCGTGGACCGGTGCGTTGGACCGTTCGCCTTGCGGCACGGGCACGTGTGCGAAGATGGCCGTGCTGCACGCGAAAGGACGGCTGCCGCTGAACCAGGATTTCCGCCACGAAGGGCCGCTGGGAACGATCTTCACCGGTCGCCTGCTTCGCGAAACGACCGTCGGCGACTATGCGGCCGTCGTACCGCAGCTCAGCGGCCAGGCGTGGATTACCGGTTTCGCCAAGTACGTCCTCGACCCGACCGATCCCTTTCCCAACGGCTACACGCTGGGCGATATTTGGTAGCCATCTCGCTCCGCGAGATGTGGCCCTGGTCTCGCGGAGCGAGACGGCTACAATACTGCGATGAACCACGATACCCGATATCTTGAACTCCGCTACGGGGCGTGCTCCTGGTCGGAGGTGTGTGGCATCACGCAAATGGCCGGGTGGCTCCGCAAGGCGGGTAAACTTCGCGCCGACAAGCAGATCGAACCGGACTTGATGATCGAAGTCCTCTCGGCCACGGCCGGACAGTTGACGTGCCCGCAATGCGAGCGACTCGGCCTGACTGCGGCGGCGCCGCCGGACGATGCGGACGACTGGCCCGAGGCACGTGCCTGCGAAGCCTGTTCGAGGCCGATCGATCCGCAGCGGCTCGAGGCCGTTGCCGACGCCACGCTTTGCGCGGCATGCCAACGCAAAGACGAACTCGGCCAATTGGAAACCGAGACGGAGTACTGCCCCAAGTGCGGCTCGGTGATGCAGTTGCAACCCGGCAAATCGCGCGGAATCACACGATACGTATACGTTTGCACCGGCAACCCGCCTTGCCGACTGTGAGATAGGTAATACAGGACAAACCATGCCCCAACACGATACGAAACGAGCGGAACGTCTGCTCATGCGGCTGTTGAAGATCCCCGGCAAGAGCGGTCGGGAGAGCCGTGTGATGGCGTTCATCGCCGACCAACTCCGTCGCGCGGGTGTGCCCGACGGCGCCATCCAGTTCGACAAAGCACACCTTCGCATTCCGTTGGGTGGTGAAATCGGCAACCTCGCCTGCAAACTGCCGGGCACGGTCCGCGGCAGCCGGTGGATGCTCATGGCCCACGCCGATACGGTCCCGCTTTGCGTGGGCGTCCGGCCGGTGCGTCGCGGCCGTTGGATCGTGCCGGCCGACAAACAGACGGCACTCGGTGCAGACGACCGCGCCGGAACGGCCGTGCTGCTGGTCACCGCGTTGGAAATCCTGCGACGCAAGCTGCCCTGTCCGCCGCTGACCCTGCTCTGGACCGTTCAGGAAGAGGTAGGGCTGCAAGGGGCCCGATACGCACGGTTGGGGATGCTGGGGAAGCCCCGAATGGCGTTGAACTTCGACGGGGGATCGTCCGAGAAACTCACCGTTGGCGCAACCGGCGGGTATCGCATGGACGTTCGCATCAACGGCATCGCCAGCCACGCGGGTGTTACGCCGCAGAAAGGCGTTAGCGCCATTACGATCGCTTCGCTGGCCATCGCCCGGCTGCACCGCGAGGGCTGGCACGGGCAGATCGTCAAGGGCCAATGCCGAGGAACCGCCAACGTGGGCATCATCCACGGCGGCGATGCCACCAACGTCGTCACGTCCGAGGTGACGCTCCGGGCAGAAGCTCGAAGCCACGATCCGGTCTTCCGCCGCAAGATCATCCGCCAGATCGAACGGGCGTTTCGCGACGCGGCCGGCGAGGTCCGCAACGATCAAGGAACGCCTGGCACGGTCGAAATCGATGGTCGACTGGACTACGATTCGTACAAGCTGGCGGCCGACGAGCCGTGTCTGCTGGCGGCCGAGGCGGCGATCCGGCACTTAGGCGGGGAGCCGCTTAGGGCGATCTCCAACGGCGGTTTGGACGCCAATTGGATGAGCAGTCGTGGCATCCCGACCGTTTCGCTCGGATGCGGCCAGGAAAACGGCCACACCACAGCCGAGCGGCTCGACGTCGAAGAGTTTCATCGCGCGTGTCGGATAGCGATGCGGCTGGCGACAGAATCTAGGTAGGTTACGCAGGCACGGTAAATGCCACCCCCCTGAGGAGTCGCCTTCCCACTAGCCCACTAGTCAATCGGCGGCGAATCGACTATGCTGGGCGTTGCAGGCGTGGATCGGTTCCTCGCACGATGTATCCCGCGTCCTCGGGCGTGGTCGCCAGCCCAACCGAGTGAGAGTTATGGCACGTAAGATAGTGAATCGTAAGGAGTTACGGCAGGAGAACGAAGCTGCCGAGCGCATCCAAGCCGAAAAGAAGAAGACGGCGAAGAAGACCGTCAAGCCGAAGGTTAAGCGGAAAAGCCGGGCCAAGGTTGCCAAGGAAGTGCGGCTGAAGGCCTTCTGGGGTGTCTTCAACCAATCCTTGCGGCGTGTGGCCCTGTTCGAGCACAGCCAACGGAAACAGGCCGACAAGAAGGCGGAAGAACTGAGTACGTCACAAAAAACTCCGCATTTTGTCCAACTTGTTAAGGAAGTCATCGAAGAGTAAAATAATCAAACGGTAGGGGCGTGCAACCGACGAGGGCTCGATGATGAAGCGATTCCTTACTGCGGGCGCTTTTCTTCTTTCGATCGTGCTGATCGGCTGCAACGGTTCGCCCAAGAGCGGCCCGTCTTCTGGGCCGACGCTGGAAACCCATCAACTTGCCGATCTCCCCGCCCTGGGCGACCCTCTTCCGATGCTGCTGGACAACGACCGGATCCAGGTAACGCCGCCGCGGCAGTGGCACATTGCCTCGCGGAGCAGCAAGTGCCTCACCCGGTTCCAACTCGCCAGAGAAAGCAACTACCCGACCATCATCCTGACCGCCGAGGAGTACGCCGGCGACATTTTTGACGTGACCGAAGAGAACGTCGTGGAGTTCGCCAAGGAACGGACCGGCGCGAAGATGACGCCGACGCCGATCAAGGTGGGCCCGTTCACCGGGATCAGCTATCGGCGGCGCGGCAGCGTGAAGGGCGAATTCAAGAACATCCCGGTGGAACGGCTGATGCTGGAGACCGTGGCCTTCGGGCGGCTGTACACCGTCGAACTGCGTGCTCGCGAAGGCGACGAGACTGAATTCCGGCCCCACTTGCTGGCGGTAGCCGGCGGGCTGAAGTTCTACAACCCCGAAGAGGACGAACCGGATCAGCCGGAGCCCGACGCAGACGACGCCGTCGAGCAACCGGACGATTCACCCGGCGAGAAAGAGAAAGACGAGCCCGAGGTTAAGCCGGAGGATGAGGAGGAAGGGAAGCCGGAGGATGAGTTGGAGTGAAGCGTATGTTCACCACGGAGACACGGAGGGCACGGAGAAGAGAGGAAGGAAGGAAGGAAAGAAGAAAGGAACCGCAGAATATCGAACAAGGAATGTCGAATGTTGAAGTGAAGAGCGCCGCCGCAGCGTCAACCTGAGTGGCTAATGCAGCGTTGTGGTGCGTCCGCGGGCTCCCGCCCTCGGCTAGAATCGCCTTCTCCCGCGTCTTCCCTCATTTCCTTCGACATTCGACATTCCTTGTTCGATATTCTGCGGTTTCTTTCTTTCTTCCTTCCTTCTCTCCGTGGTGATTTCTACAACTGCTCCGTCTCCGCTTCGAGCCATGCCAGGTAGTCGGAGCTGCCGGCCGTGACGGGCAGGGCTAGAATCTCGGGCACTTCGTAAGGATGTAGTCGGCGGATCGTTTGTTCGATCTGGTCGTAAAGTCCCCGGCGGCTTTTGGCCCAGCATTGCCATTCCTGGGCCGTCTCCACGTTACCCTGCCAACGATACGTGCTGGTCACCGGCCCAAGCACCTGCACGCAACCGGCCAGGCGCTGCTCGACCAGTGCCCGGGCGATTGCCAGAGCGTCTTCTTTACGTTCGGTGGTGGTGACCACCTGGATGAAGTCGGTCACGAGGAACCCGTCAAGTCTTCATGGAGGTCCAATCCACGGCGTTGGCCAGTAGCCGTAGGAACGCGGCTCGGTGGAAGTCGGCGGGCTGGCCGAGCGACGTGTGGAACGTTCGCCCGCGTTCGTCCGAACGTATCCATGCCACCGGTTGGCTACGGCCGCGTGATCCGGCGATCAACAGAACGGCCGCATCGCAGGGGACCTCGGGAGGCGGACCCAGCGGGCCGGCGGTTACCAGTGGCCCGACGCCGGCCAGCACGCGATGGTTCTTCGAGGGCTCGGCAACGACGATTTCGACCGGCCCGCTGCCGGCCCGGTCGCCATAATCTCCGCCGAATCGCCCACCGTAGTCGTCGCCGTAGTCGTTGCCGTAGTCGTCGCCGAAGAACTCTGCGTCCGGTTCCGGCCGGTTACCGTTGCGGTGGCCAACGACGACGCGCCCGCCTCGGTAGCCTCGCTCGATCTGTGCCAGCCGTTCGCTGCCCGACTGCGACCCGGCCGCCAGCAGTACGATGCAATCGTAGGAGCGGGGGTCGTCCGGGCCGGACCAGCCGCCGACCGAGGTGCCCCGCACCCGGGCGCGGACCACGTCGTACCGCGGTCCGAGGTAACGGGTGAGCACGTCCAGCGGCCCGTCCGCCTCGTGCTCCGGCAGATCGGACACCAGGCACGCCCGCAACAGGCAGGGCGATTTATCCACCGCGGCGAAACGGCTCAAGTCGCAGTTTCCCATCGCAGTCGGTCCGACCGAGACACCGACCGTCGGGTGTGCCGAGTGCATGAAGAGGATGCGTTGAGTTGCGTCGATGCCCGCCATGGAGAGTTGCCTTCGATTGGTTGCGTTGTCGGATAGTTTCGCTGTGACCGGATGAATTCGGTTCCGGTAGACCGATGCTACTGCGAGTCATTGTGCCAGGTTTGCACGGGAAAGTCCACGGTTTGCAGACCTGTCCGCGGTAAGATTGTGCAATTCGCGTCGGGTTATTCCGAAGAACGAGAGTTGTTTGATAACTGCAAGCAGTGGTGGTTGTGAGAGCTGGTACGGTGGGCCGAAGACGGAGGCTTCTCTGTCCCGATGGCGCCCCGAGTCCACCCGCGTTTAGCGGCCGCCGGCACGACGACTCAGAATACTAATCTTCATCCTCATCCAGGTTCTCATCCTCATCCCCGAATTCATCCTCGAATTCATCCTCGAATTCGTCGTCGGTTTCGTCGTCGCATTCGTCGAGGAAATCGTTTTCCTCATTCTCTAATAATTCCTTGGCGCGGGCCTCGGTCGAGAGCACTTGGCGCAGCAGGGCCGAGAGGTCGTCGTAGGAATGGTCGCTGGGTGGACCGGCGGCATATTGGAGCACGGATCGCTGAAACTTCACCGCCAGCGACAGCAGCGTCGAGGAGACCGTGCCGTACTGTCCGCCGGTGAGCACCACGCCACGGCGCCCGGACGCGTCCGGTTTGCGGGAAAGGGCCCGACTGGTCACGGCTAGAAAGGTGACGGCCGAATCGAGCGTGTGCAAAGTGAGCATCCGCCGGATGAACTCCTGCCGCTGGTCGTTCCGGTCGTTCAGATTGGCGTTGGTGATCAGGTGCAGCCCGGGCTCGAGTTCGACGATTTCGACGTGATTGCCGCCGTAGACGACCGCGGCGTACGTATCGTCGGCGCAGATGTAGTTGGCCCCGGCGTAGAGCCCGGTCTCCAATTCGGCAGCGGCCCGTTGGGCGGCTTCCTTGGCAGAGCGCATCTCCAACAACTCGCGGCAGAGCAGTCCGCGGCTGCGCGGGTCACTCGGCACCACGGTCTTGCGGCGATTGGTCACCGCAGCGACCATTCCGTGCTGGTTCACCCCGAACCAGGTTCCGCCCGCCCGGCGGTCGATTCCACAGACGGCCCGCGGCGTACCCGACTGGATCTTAGGAGGCTGCGTGGGGCGGTCGTAGGCTTCTTCCCGATTGGCAGCCACCAGAACAGGGGTATCACGAGCCGTCTTGTAGAGGATGGCCATTACGCACATGGGCATTTCCCTCGGGCGACGAACTCCGCAAGTAAATTCGGCGGAGGCGGTCCCGAAATCCTTTCGTCCGTCTGCTGGTGCTAGATCCTAACGAGAAAAAACTGTCTTGTAGTTGGATTCTTGCGAATCCAGTTACACAACGCACTAAGCATGTTAGTTTAGCGGTTCGCACACGGCGTTCACACCCCCACAAAGGGCCATTTGCAACCCGCTCCTTATGCGGTGTTGGCGTTTCCACTTTCCGCGCGTGTGATTCCTGTCAGGCTACGTTGAGGGCACTGCGTGGCCGCCCCTTGTGCCGCAGATTGCCCATTCCCCCAAGTTTCGCCCATGGGACTTGAGAGCCGGACGACAAACGCCTAAGCTACACGTTTGCCTCCAACTGGTTCTGCGTAGGGAAGAGTCCATTGTCCATGGCAAGCGAACGCAAAGAGGCGACCGACGCGAAACTCCTTCCGAAACGGTCGCGGCTGGGCAAGCTGATGGGAGTGAAAATCATCGGCATCGGCAGCAAGGTGCCGGACAACATCGTCCGCAATGAAGATCTGGCCGCGCTGGGTTACGACGACGAGTGGATCGTGCAGCGAACCGGTATTCTCGAGCGTCGCCATGCGGAACCGAACATCGCGACCAGCGATTTGGCCGTCGACGCGGCCCGGCGCTGCATCGACAACGCCGGAGTCGATCCGCAGGACATCGACCTGCTGCTGCTGGGCACCTATACACCTGACCTGCTCTTGCCGGCCACGGCCAACCTCGTGCAGGACCGGCTCGGATTGCGGGCGCCGGCGATGGACATAACCGCCGCCTGCGCCAGTTTCATCTACGCGATGATTACCGGGATGCAATACGTGGCGACCGGGTGCAGCCGGCTGGTGTTGGTCGTCGGCGCCGACTGCAACTCGCGGGTCGTCGACCCGGCCGACAAGCGGACGTTCCCGTTGTTCGGCGATGCCGCCGGGGCCGTGCTGCTTCAGGCGGGAGATCCGCAGCAGGGCCTGCTTTCCTACGCCGTCGGTTCGGACGGCTCCGGGGCCCCGCTGCTCTACCGGCCGATGGGCGGCACACGGCTGCCGTTTTCCGACAATACCGAACTCAACGGCCAGCACTTTCTCCGCATGGAGGGCCGGTCCATCTTCAAGTGGGTCGTGCGACTGCTGCGGGCAACGATCTCCGAAACGCTCGAGGCGGCCGACATGACGCTCGACGACGTCGACCTGGTTATCTTCCATCAAGCCAACATGCGGATCATCAATTCGGCCACCAGGGACTTGAGCATCGATCCCGAAAAGGTCTTCACCAACCTGCAGTACTACGGAAACACGTCGGCGGCCAGCATCCCGTTGGCAATGGACGAGGCCTTCCGCGCCGGCCGCATCCGGCGAGGCGACCACGTCCTCTTCAGCGGTTTCGGCGCCGGCTTGGCCTGGGGAACCGTGTTGATGAGATGGTAGGGGGGAAATGACGAATGCCGAAACACGAATGACGACTTCATGCACACACAACACAACGTCTTCGCGGTTCTTTTCCTGCTAGCGGTCTGGGGTGGTTCTCTCCAGTCGACGCCAGCCAACGGCGCGGATGCTGTGGGAAAGCCCAATATCATCTTCTTCTTCGTCGACGACATGGGCTGGCAGGATACGTCGGTGCCGTTTCACACGGAAGTCACGGCGCTGAACAAGCGATATCGCACGCCTAACATGGAGCGGCTGGCGGCCCGGGGGATGAAGTTCACCCAGGCCTACGCTTGCGCCGTCTGCTCGCCGACGCGTGTGAGTTGGATCACGGGACTCAATGCGGCCCGACACGGGGTGACGAATTGGACCTTGCGTAAAGATCGCTCGCCCGACCGGAACCACCCGGTCATCCAGCCGCCCGCCTGGAACCTAAACGGCCTAAGCCCCACGCCGGGCGTGGCGCGCACCGTGCATGCCGTGACGTTGCCGATGTTGCTTCGCGAGGCCGGCTATCGGACGATCCACGTCGGCAAGGCCCATTTCGGCGCCAAGGGTACACCCGGCGAGAACCCGCTCAACCTGGGCTTCGACGTGAACGTCGCCGGCCATGCCCCGGGCGGCCCGGGCAGCTATTACGCCAAGAATAACTTCAGCGCCGCCTTCCGCAATGCGGACCGGATCTGGGATATCCCCGGACTCGAGAAGTACCACGGAACGGACACCTACCTGAACGAGGCGCTGACGATCGAGGCCAACCGAGCCGTCGATCGGGCGATTGCCGACGGCAAACCGTTCTACCTCTACATGTCGCACTACGCGGTGCATGCTCCGTGGGAAGCCGATCACCGGTTCCTCGAGAAGTACACCGACGCCGGGCTCAAAGGCCTGCCGGCCGTTTTCGCCTCGATGATCGAAAGCATGGACAAATCGCTGGGCGACATCCTGGACAACCTCAAGCGACATGGCATTGAGGAGAACACCATCGTGGTGTTCATGTCCGACAACGGATGCCCCTCGAACCTGCCACGCAACCTCCCGCTACGGGGACACAAGATAACGCCCTACGAGGGGGGCACCCGCGTGCCGCTGATCGTGCGGTGGCCGGGTGTCGTCGGGCAAGGAACTCGTTGCGACGACTACCTGATCATCGAGGACGTCTTCCCGACGTTTCTCGAGATGGCGAGCGTGGCCGAGTATGAACAGATCGGCGGCACGATCGACGGGGTTAGCTTCGTGCCGTTGCTGCGCGGGGAGCCGCCGGCCGATCCGCAGCGCCCCATCTTCTGGCACTTCCCGAACACCTACGGCGAGCCGCCCTATAGCTCGGTCCGCAAGGGTGACTGGAAACTCATCTACCAGCACGTCACGCGAAAGCTGGAACTGTACAACCTGCGCGAGGACATCGGGGAAGAGAAGAACCTTGCGGCCGATCGGCCGGAGAAGCTGCGCGAGTTGGCGCAGGTGCTGACCGATTTCCTCGAGGAAGCCGGCGCCCTGCTGCCCACCGACAAGCAGACCGGCAAACGCGTCGAGTACCCGATCGCGCACGTTGAGGACAGTCCGTAGTGGCACTGGCATCTTACCGGTGTTCCGCCGACACGGGCTGGAAGCCTGTGCTACGTTGTGTCTTGCCGTAAGTTCATGTCTGCCATAGAATTACGGCGGTTCGTCCGTTCGGTCCGCGTTTCTTTCGTTGAAAGGATTCACCCGTGAGTAAAGCCGTCCAACAGCTCCCCGCCCGCAGCAAGGTCAAGAAGGCCGACACCTGGGACCTTGGCAGCCTGTTTGCCGACGACGCTGCGTGGGAGCGGGCGTTTGGGAAATGGGAGAAGCAGATCGGCGGCTTCGCGAAGTTCCAGGGCAAACTGGACGACGCCAAGCTGCTGGCGGCGTGCCTGAAGTTCGATCTGCAATTCGATCGCTCGGGTGAACGGCTCGGAATCTATGCCTTCCTGAAAATGGCCGAGGATACGACCGATGAGGCCGGCCAGACGATGCAGGGCCGGTACGTCAACGTCGCCTCCCGGGCAGGTGAGGCAGCCAGCTACATCCGCCCGGAAATCCTTGCCCTCTCCGCCGTCAAGCTCAAGCGGCTGCTAGCCGACCGGAGGCTGGCTCCTTACCGGCTGATGCTCGAGCGGCTGATCCGCTACAAGCCACACACGCTCGGCAAGAAGGAAGAGAAACTGCTGGCGATGCAGACGGAAATGGCCCGCGCTTCCGGCGAGATCTTCCGCCAACTCAACGACGCCGACATGAAGTTCCCGGCCGTCAAGGATGAGAAGGGCCAGTGGATCGAACTGAGCCACGCCGCCTTCAGCACTCTGTTGCACTCGCCCAAGCGGAGCGTCCGTCGCACGGCCTTCGCCAAGTACTACCAGGTCTACGCCGATCACCAACACACGCTGGCTGCGTCGCTGGGCGGCTCGATCCAGCGCGACGTCTACTACGCCCGGGCTCGGAACCATGCCGGCTCGCTTCGGGCGTCGCTGTTCCCCGATTGCGTGCCGCCTGCCGTCTTCGACAACCTGATCGAGTCGGTCGGCAACCACCTGCCGGCGCTGCACCGCTACTACGACGTGCGGCGCCGCAAGATGCGGTTGCGAGAGATCCATCAGTACGACACCTACGTGCCGATCCTCTCCGAATTGCAGACGCGATACCCGTGGAACCAGGCGGTCAAGCTGGTGATCGAGGCCCTGGCGCCGCTGGGCAACGAATACTGTGCGGCACTCGAAAAGGGACTGGCGTCGCGGTGGTGCGACCGCTACGAAAACCGCGGCAAGCAGAGCGGCGCCTTCAGTTGCGGATCGTTCGACGGCGATCCGTACATCCTGATGAACTATCAGCCGGACGTGCTCGATCACGTCTTCACGCTGGCCCACGAGGCGGGCCATTCGATGCACAGCTTCTACTCCGCCCGCAAACAACCGTATCAATATTACGACTACGCGATCTTCGTCGCCGAGGTGGCGAGCACGCTGAACGAACAACTTCTCAGCCGGCACATGCTCGAACAGGCCGGCGACGACCGCCAACGCGCGTTCCTGGTCAATCGGCAGATCGACGCGATGCGTGGTACGATCTTCCGGCAGACCATGTTCGCCGAATTCGAGAAGATCACCCACGCGGCGGCCGAGGCGGGCGAGCCGTTGACGCTTCAGCGGTTCACCCAAATCCATCACGACCTGCTCGTGCGGTACTTCGGCCCCGATTTCACGCTCGACGAACAGCTCGACCTGGAGTGTTTCCGCATCCCACATTTCTATCGGGCGTTCTACGTCTACAAATACGCCACCGGCATGTCGGCCGCGATCGCCCTGGCTGGGCGCGTCACCGGCGGCGGCAACCGGGAGCTGGACGACTACCTGAACTTCCTCGGCGGCGGCTGCTCGAAAGACCCACTCGATCTATTGCGCGACGCCGGCGTCGACATGGAGCAACCGGCCGCCGTCGACACGGCATTGGAAACCTTCGCCCAACTCGTCAACGAGCTGGACGAACTGCTGTAGCTGGCCCGTAGAACGGAACTTGTTCCGTTTCCAACTGAATTCTCACGAATCCAGCCACCAATTGTTCCGCACTCCTGCGAATCCAGTACCCGACCGGTTTCCAATTTCGCCCGCCCCATGTCGGATCGGCTCGCCATCCGATCGATCGCTCGTCGCTCGCAAGTCATTTCCTACGAACGACTTACGGCGATTCTGGTCCCTTGTAAGTGAGGGCCGACTTGGGCGATATTCGTCGTCGCAAGTCGTGTGGTGACAAGGGTTTACGAATTGTTGCGCAGGTTTTCGGCCCGAAAGGGAAACAATTGCCGGACCTAATGGCCGCAAGTCCTTGTCCGCACTCGACTTACGCTCGAATATACCCGTTCCAGACAGCCGCATTTGGCGGAGTTTCTCGGCCTGCCCTGTTGCCGTAAGTAGTTACTTGGCAAGGACTTACATTTTTCCCCAAGCCCCCGGAAACGAATCTCTTGCCGTAAGTGCTGTGCTGTCAAGAGGTTATGCCGCTGAACGTCATCCGATTACCACCGCACCCGACCGTCACGCGACGACAATTGGCATCGCCCGGATCGAATTCAGGCGCAGAGCGTCCCGCACAAGCCACATCCAATCCAAGTTTTCAAAGAACGATCGCCGCGCATAGCGACGTGTACTACCGTATCGTATTGGCCGGGCGTTTTCAATCGCGGAAATTGGGCCACTCTGCAATTTGCTACTTTCAGTTCTCTGACCGTTACTGATCCTGGGGAACAACCTTCAGGGCCCTTTATGGTCCTTTCCGCCGTAGGCGGTAGTAGGCCCGACGTTTACGTCGGGTGACGTGGGCCACGGCGCCCTCGCAGCTCCCCACCTCCCCCAGCCGCGACGCGGCGGGGGGA
>JABMRB010000998.1 GCA_013202865.1 Candidatus Nealsoniibacteriota bacterium
GAGGTTCTCGCCGTTCGTCCACGTCGATTCGGCGCCTTCGACCGTCACCACGCCCATCGAGCCGAAGAGGTAGCCGATGTAGCCACCATCCGAGTTGATCGTAACACCATCTCGAATCGCCAGTGAACCGTGGCCCCTCCAGCCTGCGCCAAGGACGCCGTTGTTGCTCGCGTCGTTGGCCATATCGAGATGCAAGGTGACGTCTTGGTCGGGCTGGGTGTCAAACACGAGCGTCTGAGTGAGACTCGCAGCCGAATCGAATACCAGGTCTATGTCGCTGAGCAAGCCATGCGTGTTGATAGTACCGGTGCCGCTGAGTTGGGTCGGCGACGCACAGAGTGCTCCGGTTGTCAGCATTCCGCTCCCGGTGCCGAAGTTTATCGATCCCGTGACGCTTGGTTCGTAGGTCACATGCGTAGCGCCCGCGATCGAGACGACGGCGCCGCCAGAGATGTCAAGTGTCCCACCACCTTTGTAGCCAACATACAAGTCGCCGCTATTGGACCACGTCGAGCCGGCGCCGTCGACCATCACCGCGCCCGTCGAGCCGGAATCGTAGCCGACGTAGCCGACCGAATTGCTGACGGCGGCGCCGCCGGTGATGTGGAGCGTCCCGCTTCCAGAGTGGCCGACGTAGAGGTCGTCGCTGTTAGCCCAATTCGAGCCGTCGACCGTCACCGCACCCGTCGAGCCGGAATGGTAGCCGATGTACCCGAGTGTGGAGTTAACCGACAAACCATCTTGAATCGCCAGTGAACCGTGGCCCTCCCAGCCCGCACCAAGGGGGCCGTTGCTGGTCGGGTCGCCGGCCATATCGAGATGCAAGGCGACGTTCTGGTTGGGCTGGCTGTTGAAAACGAGCGTCTGAGTGAGTCCGGCAGTCGAGTCGAATACCAACTCGACGTCGCTGACCAGACCACGGGTGTTGACGGTACCGGTGCCTGCCAGTTGGGTCGGCGATGCCAATAGTGATCCGGTCATCAACGTTCCGCTCCCGGTGCCAAATTGAATCAATCCCGTGGATCCTGCTTCGTAGGCCACGTGAGTAGAGCCGACGGTCGAGACATTGGCGCCGTTGGAGATGCTGAGCGTCCCGCTGCCTGAGTGCCCGACGTAGAGGTCGCTACCGTTGGTCCACATTGCCCCGTCACCGTCGACGGCCACCACACCCGTCGACCCGGAACGGCGGCCGACATAGCCGACCGAACTGCTGACTTCGCCGCCGCTGGCGATGTTGAGTGTGCCGTTGCCGAAGCGACCCACGTAGAGGTTGTCACTGTTGGTCCACGTCGAACCGGCGCCATCGACCGTCACCACGCTCGTCGAGCCGAAATTCTCGCCGATGTAGCCGTGGGAACTGCTTACGACGGCGCCGCCGGTGATGTTGAGCGTCCCATTGCCGGAGTTGCCGACATAGAGGATCTCGTTGTCAATCCACGTCGAGCCGGCGCCATCGACCGTGACCACGCCCATCGAGTTGGAAAGACGGCCGATGTAGCCGCGGGTACTGCTAACGGCGGCACCGCTGGTGACATGGAGCGTCCCGCTGCCGGCTCTACCGACTTCGAGGATGCCGCTCACGACGGCGCCGCCGGTGACGTTGAGCGTCCCGCTACCGGAGTCGCCGACGTAGAGGTACTGGCTGCTGACCCATGTCGAGCCAGCACCGTCGATCGTCACCATGCCCGTCGAGTCGGAACGGTAGCCGATGCGGCCGCTGTACGATTGGAGACCACTACCACCGTTGATCTCCAACTCACCGTCGGCGTACTGCCCGACGTAACCACTCGTTTCGCTGTTCCAATCGCCCGCGTTGACTGGGGCAACACCGCCGCTGATGACGATCTCAGCGTGAGCCGTCGGGAGTTGGCCTGCAAGACAAACTGCTGCCAAGATGGCAAGCGGAAGGGATCTTGAACGTTTCATTGATGTCCTCTCTTTCTCACTTGGTATGTAAACCAGGAAAAGACGGACAATCGCCGCCCTTGGAAATCACAAGGGGAATCAACTCCAGGCAAGGAGTCGATACACAGCATCCCTAGAGAATCACCGCACCATGTGGGCGGTCAGTTCGGGATGCGGTAGAACCCTGCCTCCGACGTTCGGAACGTGGTGGCCTCAGTCAAGGAATATCAACCGTCAGCCCCCTATCATAACCTATCGAAGGAGGATTGCAAGCCCCCGAGGGCTGCCGGCGGCGGATTTCTGGAAAAATACACGATTCAGTTCGTTTGTAGTACCGCCTTTAGGCGGAAAGGGGCTTGCTGGGACGCTGAGATGTCCCATTTGCCGGCTAAAGCCGGTACTACGAACACTACGAACTTGCCGGCTGAAGCCGGTACTACGAACGAGAGCGGCCGGGGCGGGGGGCATTTGTTGTGACTTGCGAGAAGGGTCGTAAGGCGTTGTGTGGTGCGGGGTTAGGGTTCAGTTGTTAGGGTTCAGGGTTCAGCATTTCGCTTTCAAACGTTACCCTGAAGTCCTGAACCCTGAACCCCGACCTCTGAACCCTTCTTTGGCTGCGGCCAAGGATCACGTTAGGAGAGTATATCCGTGAAAGCGCTCGTTCTGACCGAATACAACCACTTCGAGTATCGCGACGTTCCCGATCCGCAGGTCGGACCGGAGGATGTGCTCGTCGAGATCAAGGCCTGTGGGATCTGCGGCAGCGATGTACACGGGATGGACGGCAGCAGCGGACGCCGACTGCCGCCGATCATCATGGGCCATGAGGCCGCCGGTGTGATTGCCCGGCTTGGCGACGAGGTGACCGGCTTGGAGGTGGGTGACCGGGTGACGTTCGACTCGATGGTCTCTTGCGGGCGGTGCCAGTTCTGCCGCCGCGGAGCGATTAACCTTTGCCAGCGGCGCCAGGTGCTGGGCGTCTCGTGCGAGGAGTTTCGCCGGGAAGGGGCTTTCGCCGAGTACGTCGCTGTGCCGCAGCACATCGTCTATCGTTTGCCCGACGGATTGGCACTGGAGCACGCCGCCATGGTCGAGCCGCTTTCGGTGGCCGTCCATGCCGTCA
>JABMRB010000999.1 GCA_013202865.1 Candidatus Nealsoniibacteriota bacterium
CCTCGGCGGCCACCAAAACCGGCGACGTGATCACCGGCCAGGCTGGCTCGTCCTCTGGCGAGGCTGGACAAAACTACAACTCATGCTCGACGGCTACCTCGCCGCCAAGCGAAAACAATGTGGGTAAACCTAAGGTCGAGGCACGAGACCACGCGGGGAAGCAAACGCCGAGGCAATCCAGGATTATGGCCAGTAGGTGCCCAGCAACTTATCCACGGCTGCTGCGGCGGCCTCTTTCTCTGCCGAGCGCTGGTCGGTAGCCGTCTGGTCGAATTCCGAGAGCCATGCCAAGTCGGCCACCGCAGGCTGCTGGGCTTCTTCCGCACCTCCGGGAAGGTCGATCAGGTTTAGGACGTCGAGGAAACTAGTACGGTTATTGCGGGCCAGCAGCACGTCGGTGGCGTTGACGTATCCGTCGCGGTTGAAATCGTAGGGGAAGTTGGCCCCGGCCGGATGGAGGAAGTCGCGGGGGTTATTTCGAGCCAGGAGCAGATCGGCGACCGTGACTCGAGCGTCGGCCGACGAGTCACCCGCCTCGGCCACCGCGTTGCCGAAGTAGAAGACGTCGTTGTCGAGCATCCCCAGCGCGGTGGCCCGTGCCGTCACTTGCAGCCACTGGTTGCGGATCTCTCCATCCTGCCAGACGAACGTCACTCGGGCCGAGTTGCCGATTCCCCCGAAGCGATCGACAAGAACTGCGTCCGGCTCCGGCGCCAGTTGCCAGCCGTCGGGGTCGTTGTCGTTGCCGACGCGGAACGTGAAGGCGTCCGCGTCGGGGGTCACCAAATCGGACAGGCCGACGACGTCGACGACCACGCCGTTGATGCCTTGGCTGTAGTTGCTGTAGTTGGTATATGTGGCCGTCTCGCCGGGCAGCAAGGCCCGCTTGTCGGCCGCGATGGCGTCGGCTCCGTCGAAGGCCGACTCGCCGTATAAGAGGTAGCGGCCGACGATCCCTGCCGACGGTGAAGGGCCGTAGCGTACCCAGCCGGGCGAAGGTGTTTCGGCGAACCACTGTGTCGGATCCTGGCTCCAAGCCTCCGGCCCGGACCGGTTGAGCGAATCGCCGCCCCCGTCGGCGTCGGTGGGCCAGGGCACATCGTCGTCGTAGCGCAGCTCGTCTTCCACCAACAACGGGAAAAAGCCCGGCTCGTCGATCGACTCCTCACCCGCGCGGAACAGTTGGATCACATCGCTGCTGTTGCTCAGCCGCGAGCCAAACGGGCCGACAACGTCGACCGAATCGTCAATGTCGTAGTAGATGCGGAACAGGCGGAGTTTCTCCGCGTCGATCGGATCGAAGTTGATCACGGTCAACGTCTGCTGCGGTCCCAGTGTCGTGCCGTCGGCTAGCGCGAAGTCGACGTCCCCGCCGAGCCTCCAGTGCGTGAGGTCAATCGGCTCGAGGGTCGGGTTGTAGAGTTCGATGAACTCCAACTCGTCCGGGTCAATCAACATGGGGACCTCGGGCGGATGGTACATAACCTCGCTGATAATGACCGGGCCGACTCGCGGAGCAGCGTTCTCGTAATTGCCCGGATCGAGAGTGGGCGTCGTCATCGGGTAGAGGTCCCCCGTGCCATCGGCGAAAGACGCTGTGCCGTCGGGCCAGCGACCGAACGACTCGCCGGCCACGGCGGCGGAAAACTTGACCCGGTCGGCAAACCGGCTGAGTTGGCCGCCGGGATCGGTTTGCAGCAGCCACACGTCGCCGCCGTGCCGCTCGTCCAACTCGAAGTGGTTCGGCCCCGGATTCTGCGGGTTCGGGTTGAAGTCGGTCTCGTTGAACGTCACGTACTGCCCGCCGGGAATCACCGTGTCGTCGGGAATCCGAAACTTGCGATAGTTGTCGTTGGAATCGCTCAGGTACCATCCGCCGACGTCGATCGGCTCACCCGTGGTATTGAGCAGTTCGATCGTGTCGAACCCTGCCGAACCGGCGTGCGTGAGCACTTCGTTGATGACCACGTCGCGTACGGGCCCGGCGCCCGCGTAACCGGGTGACCCGCCGTATTCGCTGCCGGCGCGCCAGTTGTCACTGCTGTTGTAGTCGCCACCGACGTCGATCACTTCGAGCGATGCGCCATGGCCGTCGGCCCGGCCAGTCGCCGCCGTCGAAGTAGGTGAAGTCCAGCAATACGCGGCCGGACGAGTCGAGCAGCCCAAGCCGCTCGGAGGAGTTGTTGAGGTTACCGGTGTACCCGCCTAGCACGCGGATGCCCGTTCCGTAACGCGTCTGAAACGCCTTCGGGTCGTTGACAACCACTGCGCGCTCACCCGGGGCAAGGGTTCCGGGCGAGAACAAGTGGGTCACGGCACCGGCCAGCCGCATGCCGGTCAGAACGATCGGCTCGTTGCCGGAGTTGAGCACCTCGATGAACTCGAAATCGCTCTCTTGGAAATTGAGATCGATCAACAACTCGTCGGGCGTGGGGTCGTACGGATTGTAGTTCAGTTCGGTAATCACCAGGTTCCCTGCGCCGACGTCGCCCATGCCGGGGGTCGGCAGCGCCGCGTTCCAACTCGTCGGATTGTTACCCCAGAGGTGAAGTCCGGCCCGGTTAAGCGAATCGCCGCTACCGGCCGCCTGCACCGGCCATGGGGTCTCGTCGTCGTAGATCACCTGGTCTTCCAGCACGGGCGGCCAGTAGTGTTTTTCGGCCGGGCGGGGTAAGTCGACGCTCATCAAACGAACTTCACCACCGGTGGCGTCCAATTCGCCCACGAACGGCCCGGCCAGCTTTACCGATTCGTCGATCCCGTAGTAGGTCTGGAAGTCGACCAGGCGTTGGGCGTTGGCCGGATGATCCGGGTCGAAGCCGACAATCACGATCACCTGCCCCGCGCCGAGCGTGATTCGGCCCAGGAAGTCTTCCGGCACCGGAGCCGGGCCGTGATACTCGGGTGAGCTGAAATCGAAGTCGATGTCGCCGCGAATCCGCCAATTGGTCACGATTAGTCCGGCCTGCGAAACGCCAGGAGCTTCGTCTTGGTGCGGATGTAGATCGTCGAAGCGTCGACCGCTGGCGTGACAAACACGGGTTGCCCCATGTCGCGCTCGTAGACCAACTCGAACTCATCGCCGACCTTCACCACCGACACAAGCCCGTCGTTCGAGGCCAGATAGATATGCTCGCCGGCCACCACCGGCGAGGCGCTATACTGTCCGGTGCCGCCGAGGCGCTTGCGATAGAGGATCTCTCCGTTGGTGGCGTCGACCGCGGTCAGCACGCCGCCGTTGCGGACCATGTAGAGGCGGTCTTTGTAGAAGACGGGCGAAGGGATCTCCGGGATGCTGCGATGCAATTGCCAGCTCAGATGCGTCTCGGTGACGTCGCCCTCGCCGCCCGGCCGGATGGCTACGAGCATCGGTTTTCCGCGGCGGAACGAGATGGTAGCGAGGAACTCCTCTCGCGTCCAGAAGCCGTCTTTGTCCTTGTCGACCCAGCCGAACATCCCATCGAGCCGCCCCTTGCGTTGCGCCTTGTCCTCGGGCAGCGGCATTCCGTAGCCGGGATGTCCCGGTGGCAGTTCGGGGCGGAAGGGGAAGGTGAAATGTTCTGTCATCTCGCTACGTTGGAGCTTCTCGTCGCCGTTGCCGTCAAACTGCATTACGGCGTCCCAAAACGGTTGCGGGTCGGGTTGGTCGTCGGGGACGCCACCCAACATGGCCGCCGAAACGTAGACGTGCCCGCCGCCGCATACGGGCATGGAAATCGTCTCTCGCGAGAACCCGGTAACAAACCATTTCTTCGCGCCGGTTCGCGGATCGTAGCCGGCAACGCGACTGTTGCCAAGCACGACCAGATCGGTTGCATCACCATGGCGCCATATCGTGGGCGTTGACCACCCGCTGCGATGGAACGGGCGAGGCGTCTGCCAAACGGTTTCGCCGTCGGACTTCCTGACCGCAAGGATCTTGGATTGGCTCAGCTTGCTGTCGGGAAGGTTGTTGTCGTTGTCGAGAACCAGGATCAGGCGGTCCTCGTACGCGATCGGCGAGGTGGCCATCCCGTAGAGAGTTCTAGGGGTGGGAATGGGTCTGGTCCATTGCTCGCGGCCCTCGTGGTCGTAGCAGAGCAGGCCATAGGAACCGAAGTAGACGTAGACGCGCTCGTTGTCGACAAGTGGCGTCGAGGACGCGGGGCTGTTGGTCTTATGCACCTTTTCGATCGATACCTCGGGCGCCTCTTTGCGCCACGCCGGTTTCCCGGATGCCGCGTCGAAAGCGAGCGTGACCAGGCGACCGCCCTCTTCGGCCGTCAAGAAGATCCGGTTTCCGCCAAGCACCGGCGAAGAGAGACCGTAGGCAACGGGTGCTTCCCAGGCGATGTGATTCGTGTCGAGCTTCACGGGCGGACGGGACGCGCGGGCCACGCCCGAACCGCCGGGCCCGCGGTGCTGGTTCCACGCGGCGACTTCTGCCGTCTCAGCCGCCCAGAGCGTTGCACCGGGCAGCAACAACACGACGATCCCGACAAGGGTTCGGAACATATTTCAGGCTCCGTCAGTAGGGTGCGTGCAACGCACCGCGACGTCTGACGCGGTACCGGATGTTGTGGTGCGTTGCACGCACCCTACAAACTGAGTATCTCTCCCGCACACGACTCTTCGACGCATTGTACCATCTAGACAGCACTTGCAACAACTCAACCCAAGTGGCCTACGTCCTCCCTCTTGTCAAGGCGTGCCGACCGGCGTACGCTGACGTGGCCATGCCCGTCAATTCCGACAAGCCGCTGACCATCGCCCAACGTCGCCGTGCCATGCGGTTGGCGTACAGCAACGGGATGATCTGGGCCGTGGGTAACGGGTTGGCGAGCACCGCGTTGGTCGTCTATCTGGCCCTGGAATTGGGGGTGGCACGGGCCGGCTTGGGGATCGCGCTAATCCTTGCCGCCCCATGTCTGGCAGGACTGTTGCGGCTGGGGGCACCGGCGATCGTTGGGCGGTTGGTCGACCGAAAACGCTTCTGCCTTGGCTGCTATTTGCTGGGCACGTGTGTGTTGCTCACGCTACCGTGGGCCTCCGCGCCCGGGATGCTGCCTTCGTCCCGGGGTTCGCTGTCGGCGCTGATCGTGTTGTGGTGCGTCTATCATTTGATGCAGTACCTGGGCACGATCGCGCTCTGGTCGTGGCTGGCCGATCTGGTCCCCTTGAGAATTCGCGGGCGGTTTATCGGGCGGCGCAATCGTTGGATGGTGGTTGGTGAGGCGGCGGCGATGATCGCCAGCGGACTGTTCGTTTCGCTCTGGAAAGAGTGGCTCCCCAGCGGCCCGAAGTGGCATCCTTACGCGATCTCGGCCGGCCTTGGCGCATGCTTCATGATCGCAGCCGTCGTACCGCTGGCCATGATGACGCGGGCAACCGGGCGAGCGAGTTCTCCTCGGGCGAGCGTGATGCAATCCATTCGAGCCCCCTTCGCCGATCCCCGTTTCCTGCGGCTGGTGCTGTTCGGTTGCTGGTTCTCCCTGTCGACTGGGATCACGCAATCCGTGCAGTACACATACACGATCAACATCCTGGGTGTCGGCTTCCTTGCGTTGCTGTCAATGAAAACCGGCATGCGCGGCGGGCAGTTCGCCGTTAGCCCCTGGATGGGACGGCTGGCCGATCGGATCGGGAACCGGTCGGTGATGATCGTCTGCCTGCTGATCTGCTCGCAAGGCCCGGCGTTCTACCTGTTTGCTACGCCCGAAACATGGTGGTGGATCACCGGTGCCTGGGTCGCCTGGATCGCCTATGCCGGGCTGAATGTTTGCCTGCCCAACTTGATGTTGAAGCTCTCGCCCGAACAATCCAACACGCCGTATATCGCAATGTACGGCGCCGTTACGGGCTTGTGCTACGCGTTGAATACGATCCTTGGCGGGTATCTTTACGATGAGCTCCGCGACGAAACGTTTCAGATTGGCACCGCGGTGCTGGACTACTACGACTACATCTTCCTGCTCGGCTGGATCACCCGGTCGCTGGGTGTGCTCGTGCTGCTGATGGTGATCGAGCCTACCAGTAGCGTCTTGACGGGTTCCACGGCCAGTAGGCCTTACGGCTCCCGCCGAAGCGAATCTCCACGCCGCCGGTGAAACAAACGCTGTGGAGCGTGCCGATCTCGCCGGGGTCGCCAAAAGCAATGTTGTCGGAACACTCCAGCCGTAGCGTAAGCCAGTCGGTGCAACGGAACTTCAGCCCAACGGCCGGTACCATGCCTATGACCACCTTGTCGAAGTGGGTCGAAGTATCGTCGGTATATTGGATTTGGGCCGTCCCCAGACCGAACAGGAGGTAGGGCCGCCAGGGCGTGTCGCCCAACGGATAGTAGACCAGATCGATGTCCCAGAAGAACTGCGTGTCGTACGTCGTATCGGACCCCACCGCGAACCGCGTTTCCCAGCCCCAGAAGTGGCTCCGGTCCCAACCGAACCGATAGCCCGCGAAGAAGCCCGAATCGCGGGTCGTTTCGATACCCATGAACCAACCGGCGCTCATCGGGCGGTACAGCCAACTCTCGGACTGGAACGGCTGCCGGGCACGATTGCCGGGCTCCAGAAGCCGGCTCAACGGCTTGAATCCAACGGCCGAATCGCCGAACACCGGTCGCTGCGGGATCGTATCGGAAATGGGGGAACCACCGATCGGCGGCCCGACCGCCAATGGCACTCGCCGAGGGGCACCCAGACCCGGTGGCTGCGGCTGCTCGATCTGAGGCGTTACGACGCCATAAGGCTCAGGAATGACGAACTGCCCGGGATCGGACTCCTCGGCCGGAAACGACGTGGAGAAGACCCGTCCCTGCTCGTCCGAACCGTTGGGTCCTTGCCCGGGGGCGGACGCCGGCAACCATGCCAGGGCCGCCAGCACGAGTCCGGCAACGATGGTCGGGCTGCTGCGGGGCCATTTTAGTGGGGGTGTTGCAGGTGTCACTACGCCAGATCGGAGGTTTTTGGGTAGCTGGATTCGCAAGAATTCAGTCGTCATCTGCTTCAAGTAGCTGGATTCGCAAGAATTCAGTCATCGCCACATTCGACTGAATTTTTGCGAATCCAGCTACCGAAAGGAGGCGGATTATTGCCTCAAATGTCCACCTTGTCAATGCGGAACGTGGCCCCCCCACCGGAATGACCGGGGCAAGACGCAGCAGGCACCAGCTTTGACGCCGGCGGGCAAAGGTTCGGATTATCAGTTGACAATAGAAATTCCGACCGTTAATCTAGGAATTGTGGGGGCAAGGTCTGTGTTGAGTTGGATAGGTCGGGCTGGCTGTGTTTCGCGTAGTTCTCTTCACTCATCGATCGCGCTGTAGACGTACCCCCATAAAGAACTAGTTTGGAGCCGCTGAATGGCCGCCAAGAAGAAGCTTGACTACACGGAAATCCTCATCCGCCAGGGTCTTGTCAGCCCCGAGCAGTTGCAGGAAGCCCTCGAGATGGCCGACAAATCAGGGATCAAGTTGCCCGAGGCGCTCAGCCGATTGGGCTACGTCAGCGGCGAAGACGTGATGCGGGCGATGGCCGAGCAGCACGGACGGGACTACATCAATCTGGCCGAGGTCGTCATCCCCCCGTCGGTTGTGGAATTGGTGCCCGAGTCGGTCGCCCGAGAAAATGCGGTGCTCCCGCTCTCGGAAAGCGACGGCGAGTTGATCGTAATCGTCAGCGACCCGCTGGACTTTGAGACGATCGAGAAACTACGATTCATCCTGAACTGTCAGATCGAAATCGCCCTGGCGCCTCGAGAATCGATCCTGGAGGCGATCAACCGGTACTATGGCCAGACTGTGGGCGAAAGTGCCGACTCGATGTTGCAGGAGTTCACCGACACGGCGATTGATTTCACGGAGACGTTGGAGGAAGACGAGGGGGCCGAGGAGGACGTGGACGAGAGCAGCGCCCCGATCGTCCGGCTGGTCCAGTTGATGATTACCGAGGCCGCCCAGCTTCGCGCATCCGATATTCACGTGGAGCCGTTCGAGGACCGAATTCGGGTGCGGTACCGAATCGACGGCATTTTGGTCGAGCGGGACAGTCCCCCCCGACGTCTCCTTGGGGCGTTGATGTCCCGCATTAAGATTCTCGCAAGACTGGACATTGCCGAGCGGCGGCGGACCCAGGACGGCCGGATCAAGGTGAGCGTGGGTGAGAAGGAACTCGATTTGCGTGTGAGCGTCATTCCGACCAACCACGGCCAGTCGGTCGTGATGCGGATCCTGGACAAGGACAACATCAAGGTGGGGCTGCGCCAGTTGGGGTTCTCGGAGGAGGATTTCCGGAGGTTCGACGGGCTGATCCAGCGACCGAACGGGATCATTCTGGTGACGGGCCCGACCGGTTCGGGCAAAACGACGTCGCTGTACGCTGCGTTGAATGATCTGAATACGCCGGATAAGAAGATTATTACGGCAGAGGATCCGGTGGAATACTACCTCCCCGGGGTGAACCAGGTGGAGATTAGGCACAGTATCGGGCTGGATTTCGCGAGGGTAATCCGGGCGATGCTTCGTCAGGCTCCGAATATTATCCTGGTGGGGGAGATGCGTGACCTGGAAACGGCCCAAATGGGAATCCAGGCGTCTTTGACTGGACACTTAGTTTTCAGTACACTACATACGAACGATTCGCCTAGCGCTATTACACGTTTGATCGACATGGGTGTGCCATCCTATCTGGTCTCCAGCAGCGTGGTTGCCATCATGGCACAGCGGTTGGTACGGGTCGTGTGCCAGAAATGCAAGCAAAGTTACAGCCCAAGCGAGACGTTGCTCGAGACGGCAGGTATTACCCCCGAAATGGCTAAGAACGCAACTTTCTCCATCGGACGCGGCTGTGGCAATTGTCAGGGGAGCGGCTACCGCGGAAGGCTGGGACTCTTCGAACTCTTGCTGATGTCAGCCAAGATTCGGGAGTTGACGTTCAATAAGGCACCAACCGAGGATCTCCGCCGAACCGCCATCTCCGAGGGAATGAAGACACTCTACTGGGATGCCATCGACAAGGTGATTCGTGGTGTAACCAGTTTGGAGGAAGTGTTCCGCGTAACCAAGAGGGGTGAACAGGAATAGAGAATCGCCGGCACACCCTGGTGGCGGTCCAAGAGATATCGATGCTGTGGTGGGGCAATCCCCCTCTAAAGGCCCGTAAACCGAATGATGCAAAAAGGCTACGCTCGTGCCCGATTGCTTGAGGTTTTCGGAGCCCTGCGAATAATCGTAACGAAGGGCATGCGTGGTCAAGTAACGGACAGATTATGAAGAGGCTTCTTGGCCCGAACTCTCGGGTCAGGCCTCTCGGAGTATGGATTTCGATGGGTACGATCCTAATCGACAAGCTGCTGCAGACGGTCGTCAACCGCAAGGCGAGCGACCTTCACATTGCCGTGGGCCAGCCGCCGGTGCTACGAATCGACGGCCGGATGAAGAAACTGGAAACGAAGGTCCTCACTGCCGAGGACACGGTCGCGTTGATGAAGAGCATCGCGCCGGAACGCTGCCAGCAGGAGTTGCAGGAGGTGGGCGGAGCGGACTTCGGTTTCGCGTTCGGCGACCTGGCACGATTCCGCGTGTCGATCTTCAAGCAACGCGGCTTCGTGGGTATGGTCTTGCGGCAGATCCCCAACCATCTCCTGAACTTCAAGGATCTGGGCACTCCGTCGGTGTTGGTCAAGTTGTGCGAGCGCCCGCGAGGACTGATCCTGGTAACCGGCCCGACCGGTTCCGGCAAGACGACCACGCTGGCGGCGATGATCGACTACATCAACGAGAACTTCGACCACCACATTATTACCGTCGAAGACCCGATCGAATTCTACCATCCGCACAAGCGGGCGACGATCAATCAGCGGGAACTCAACGTGGACGTACCTTCGTTTGCGGAGGCGATTCGCCGCGCGTTGCGTCAGGACCCGGACGTAATCATGGTCGGTGAGTTGCGCGACCTGGAGACGATCGAGACCGCGATCACCGCGGCGGAGACCGGGCACATCGTCTTCGGCACACTGCACACAACCGGGGCCCAGGGCACGATCAACCGGATCATCGACGTCTTCCCGGTCAGCCAGCAGGAGCAGATCCGCACCCAGCTTTCGGTGGCGGTGATCGGCGTGCTTTCGCAGGCGCTGTTGCCGAAGATCGGCGGCGGGCGGGTGGCGGCGTACGAGATGTTGATCGTTACCCCGGCGACCGCCAACCTGATCCGCGAGAACAAGACGTTCCGGATCAACTCGGTGATCCAGACCGGCTACAAGCAAGGGATGCAATTGCTCGACGATCACATGTTCAAGCTATGGCGCGACGGGATCGTGGAGAAGCAGGATATCATTTACAAGGCCAATCGTGCCGAGGAATTGGTCGCCAAGATTGCCCGGGCCGAGCAGGGGCTGTTTGACGACGACGACCAGCAATAATCCCGTGTAGACTGCACTTTTCGTTGGAGCGAGTAAACGATGGCGATACGACGCATCGGTCAGATTCTGGTGGACCTGGGATTCCTCGGCGAGGATCAGCGGGACATGTTGCTCGAGGAGCAGCAGCAGCGTGCTGGCGAGATGTTCGGCCAGATCGCGATTAGCATGGGGTTGATCAGCGACGAGCAGTTAGTCCAGGCGTTGGCCGAGCAGATGAACATGCCGGTGGTCAGTCTGGCGGACATCGTTATTCAGCCGGAGGTGCTGCAATACATCACCGAGCCGATGGCCCAACTCTACCGCATCGTCCCGGTGAGCTTCGAGGACAACACGTTGACGGTTGCGATGTGCGACCCGCAGAAGCTCTCGATCATCGACGAGTTGCGGAGTTTCTTGGGGATGAACATCAAGGCGATGGTGGCCACGGAGCGGGAAGTGCTGAAGGCCTTGGACCGTTACTACAAGGTGGGCGGCGAGAGCGTGGAGCAGTTGATTGCGGGCATGGAGCAGGACGACGAGCTGATGGCCGCGGCCCATGCGCTGAACGAGGGAGCGCTGGACTTGACCAGCGTCGAGGCGTTGGCCGACAGCGCGCCGGTGCGGAAACTGCTGAACATGGTACTGCTGCTGGCGATCAAGGACCACGCCAGCGACTTGCACTTCGAGCCGTTCGAGAACGAGTTCAAGATTCGGATTCGGGCCGACGGCGTGCTCTACGAGATGGTTCCACCGCCGCGGCACCTGGCATTCGCGATCACCACGCGGATCAAGGTAATGGCCGACCTGGACATTGCCGAACGTCGTTTGCCACAGGACGGGCGGATTCGGCTGACCGTCGGCGGGCACCCGGTCGACTTGCGGA
>JABMRB010001000.1 GCA_013202865.1 Candidatus Nealsoniibacteriota bacterium
GAACAACACGACGAACTTCTTTTCGGCGCTGAGGCTGATCACGGTGCCGGCAGGGTCTGGGGCACCGCTGCGCTTTGCCCCAGCCACCCACGTCCCCGGAGAATCGTCTTTGGCGGGCTATCGCCATACCCCACCACGGCGGGGTGTGGCGGATCTTGGGCTGCACTCGGGGCCTCGGCCGTGGGAGATACACGCCGCGAAAGCGTGCCGCCGGCTTGGGCAAGAAAAAAATTATCCGCCGCGGGGGTCATCCGCGACGGGTTAGGTGGAGCGGCGAAATAGACGAAATGGTGTTTTCAGGCGGGGCCCATGCAGGGCCCGGCTGTCAGACTAGTTCTTTTTTCGCACCGATTAGCGTTCGCAGTCGCTCGGCAAGCAACGCGGCATCGAACGGTTTCTTGAACGTTTCGTTGATGCTCGAGCGGTCGAAACTGGTAGAACTGCCGTCATCCGGCAACAGGGCAATCAGAATCACTTCTGAAAACTCACTGTTGCGGCGGAGGTTCTGACAGATCTGCAACGCTTCGGTGCGTCCAATAGAAAAGTCGACAATGATACAGTCCGGATGGAAGCTCTCGGCTTGGATTCCGGCATCGAAGCCACTCGCGGCCACGGCCACCTTGAAAGAACGCTCCAGCGGGAGTTCCCGCTTGAGATTCTCCGTTAGGACCTGGTCCTGGGCAACGATGAGAACCTTCGCCATCGCCTCGTCTTCCAAATCTCCCAACGGCATTCCGTGTTCCTTGAGGAACTTAATGAGGTATTCCCTCGGAATGCGTCGGTCTTGGGAACCGGGTATACGGTACCCCTTCAGGCGGCCTGAGTCGAACCACTTACTGACGGTGCGCGGGGCCACCTTACAGATCTTGGCGACTTGACCAGTTGTGAAAACCTTCATCGCAGGCTCTCCGAATTATTCACGTTGGTTATCGTTGTGTCACGGTGGGCCGATGCCCGGCCGTGACTTTATCGCCCCTTGCTTGCGACACTTTCGTGTTGGTCGATCCGTCGCACCGGTGGTTCGGGAACCAACCGGCATTCACAAGCATCTGGGTCGGGGCCTTCCGTAATTCGCTCCTATTGGCGGTGTTCAGCTCCATCTGATCCGCGCCGCACTAATGACATCGGCAACCTGGGTATTCGGAAGCCAGGGAAAATCCGTAAAATAGAGAAGCTGCGTTCTAATCTCCCCAGCATGAATTCCTCCGACTCCCGATACAAACCTCCAGCCGTAACAATCGGCGAACCACGGGTGGAAAGAGGGAGAGACAGGCGAATCGTCCGCCCGAGAGAGGCATACGGACGACTAAGGCTTCACCTTCAAGGCAGGTCCCCCCTGCGGCCCGTCTCCCCGGCTGTCCGTTGCATGGAGTAACTTAGCCGTGCAACTTCTTAGCCGTGAAAACAGGCTTTCCGTAAATTAACTTCGCCCTGTCAGGGGGTGTGACTTTAGAAACTTTCTCGGGTCGTAACGAACAAAACGGTCGTAGGGTCACTGACGAAGCCGTCCGCCGGCCGGTTTTTGCCGACCCGTGACCACGCTATCGCCTTGTGATACAATACTCTCCGTGCTTATTCCGGTTTCTTACGGGGACCCACATCATGGCACTGCGACTTGGCGACTTGGTGCTCGGCGGTGAGTTATTCAACACGCAGAAGCACTCGGTGCATGGGTATTTGCAGCTTCGCGGCAGCGATCATACCATGATGATCCAATTGGTGGGCAACTGCGCGCCGGATCTGGCCGGCTGGCATATTCGCTTCGAGGCCCCCAACGCTCAAGATCCGTCGGAAGACGACACGCCCGGCGATAGCTCGCCGGACGATAGCCAGAGCAACTTCGATTTCTCGAAAATCGCCTGGCAGCAGATCGGGCCGACCGGCACCATGACCGCTGAGCGAAAGGTCAGAGTGGCCGACTGCTCGGTGGAGGAACTCCACATCCGCTGCGAGTTGGACGAGCCCCCGCCCATGCAGTGGAAGCGGTGCTTGTACCTCGAATGGTTTAGCCAGAACGGCCGGGTCGTGGTCGAATTGGTCGATCCAATCATCGAATTCGTCGAGTTCTCGGCACTGGAAGGGGTCGAAACCGACGATCCGGCCGGCAAGGCAACACCCGACGCGGAAGATACCGACGACCCAATCGACCAGCACGAGCCGCCGGCCGGCACCGGATTGGGGATCACGTCGATCCATATCGACGACGAAGGGGACGTGGAAATCCACGAAGAATTCCACTCCGCCGAGGATTGCGACGGGCAAGGCCCGGTGGCTGACGAGGATCCCGACGACGAGGATCCCTACCAACTGATCCCCGACTCGCTGCAGCAGCAGTTCGAGATCGACGCGGAACGGACCGATCGGGCTTTCTCGGATTCATTGCCGGAGCCGACCTTCTGCGACGAGTCTGCCGGATTCGATGACGAGGACGAGGACACCGCGCGGCTGATGCGCGAGACCGAACTACTGGACAACCTGATCGAGAACAGCCCCGGAGTGCCGCTGGACGAGATCTTCGACGGGCCGTTAAAGCTGCCCCGGCCGGAGCAACTTAACAACGACCGCGATGCCGAGGGCCCGCTGAGGATGCTGCTGGGCCAGCTTGCCCTGTTCGGTATCAGCATCGACCTATGCGAGCATTTCTCGCTCAGCGACACCTACCGGCTCCTACTGGAAGAGGTCTGCCCCGGGGAGCGAGCCTATCCCGAGATGCGCAACACGCAGTGGGTCCAGTTCTACTCGACCTCCGACTATTGCCCCAAGTGCAAGGCCCAATTTCAACGCGAGTACGAAGAGAACGAGCGCCGCCGCAAGGAGAATCCCGACGCAGAGAAACCGGGCGGCGGGCATGATGATGTTCCGTTTTGAGGACAGCCTGGACCACCCGTTATGATGTCCTCAGCGCCAAGTGGCCCAACTACGGGTTCCGCGTCGTCGCGCTGGGAACTGCCGAGTCCGAGTAGCGTAGCCAAAAACGTAGCGTAGCCATAAACAATGAAACGAAAGTGAGTGAAGATAATGAAGACAGTACGGAGATTGCGGGCATTTACCCTTGTTCTCCCAGTAGCCGTGGCCATGGCTGCGACGTCGGCCAGCGCGACCACGTATTACGTCAGCCAATCTGTCGGCAACGACAGTTGGAGCGGACAGGCGGCCAGTCCGGACGGAACCGACGGGCCGCTGAAGACGCTGGCCAACGCTTCAAAGATCGAATGTGCCCCCGGCGACCGCATCTTGCTGAAATGCGGCGACACGTGGAACGAGGAGTTGTGCCCCCAAGGCAACGGCACGCCCGACAATCCGATCACCATCGGCTCCTACGGCCAGGGCAAGAAGCCCGTGATTGACCGCGAAGACTACAAAAAGGACCGTATCGGTATCTATCTATCCGACCAGGAAGGCTTCAAGATCGTCGGGATCGAGTTCAATCGATGCATGACCGGCATCTGCGGGGAATACTCCGACGAGTGCCCAACCAAGCGGTTCCTCTGGATCGAGGACTGCTATTTCCACGATTCGCTGCTCTATCAACATTACGAAGATTACCCCAAGCGCAAGATCGGCCTGGGCATCTCCCTCTTCTCACACGAGCTGGAAAACAAGGTCGTCTTGAGGGACATCACGATTAAGGACTGTGTGTTCCGCCGCCTGGCATCCGCCGTCTGGACCAATAGCCCGGACAACTTCAACAAGAAAGCGTCCTATATCTATAACTTCGCGAACTTGACTTTCGACGGCTGCCTGTTCGAGGAAGGCTATCAGTGGCAAATGGGGATTCGCGGGGTCGACGGCGGCGTGGTGCGCAACTGCGTTACCCATGATATCGGCCGGGGGTTCCGTTCCTTCAACGGCGTGGCCGGGGCCATGTTCTTCCGTTGCAAGGACTGGGTCTTCGAGGACAGCGAATGGGGATTTGTCGATATCGGACTCGGTAGCGGGGACGGCCAGGCGTTCGACTTCGAGGGGAATTGCGATAACATGGTTATGCGGAACTGCCTGTTTCACGATACCGACGGCCCCGGTTTCCTGCTCTGTTGCTATGCGTCGGACTGGAATGCACACACGGGGATTCGCATGGAGAATTGCGTGCTCAACGGCAAGTCGAAGCGTCCGATCGGGTTGCCGCGATGTGAAATCGTCAACACGACCGACTGGAATGAAGCGGGCTGGAAGAACTGCCGGTTCTACCTCGCTAAGGGCGAAGTCCTCATGCGGGTGATGGACCCCGAGAAGGACAAGAAATCATCGTTCGTCAATTGTGTGCTCAAGGATCTCAGCAAAGCGTGCAGCACGCCCAAGCTGGCCGCCCAGGCGACCGCCTCGTCCGAAGTTGCAGGCCATGAAGCGGCCAAGGCCGACGACGACGATGCCGCGACTGCCTGGAAGGCGGAGGCGCGGCGGGACCAGTGGATCCAACTCGATTTCGGCAAACCGGCCACGGTCAACGAATTCAAGATCAAGGAAGACCCGTCGTCCTCCGTCATCCGCTACGCCATCC
>JABMRB010001001.1 GCA_013202865.1 Candidatus Nealsoniibacteriota bacterium
CGACCGGCATTGGCATCATGCGCGGATTGCCGATATGGACAAACCGTCGGATTGGACCTACCAGTGTGCCAGTGAAGACGTGATGGTCGGCACGTTCAATGGCGATTCGACGCGGCTGGCGGAGATGTTGGCCGACACGAAGGCTGGCACCGCTTTCTTCCCGGCCATCCCGACCGTTCGGCTTAACCGGCACGTCACGATCGGCACGTTACCGGCCGGCGCTCGGGGCGTCGCGATGTTCGATCTCGACGGCGACGGCGATCTCGACGTGCTCGCCTGCAGCGAATCCGGAATCCGCGCGTATCTCCAGGGTGATTCGATGAAGTTTACCGACGCGACGGAAGAGCTTGGTCTGAAGGGCGTCGCAGGAATAAGTTGTGCGCTGGCCGATGTCAACGGCGACGGACGTAGCGACCTTTTGATCGATACGCAGCTATTCCTCAAGGGGGAAGACCGTTTCGCGAGGGCCACACTGCCGGATCTCGCTAAGGATGCGCCGCTAAAAGTTTCGTCGTTCGTTCAGTTAAACGACGACGGCCATGCGGACATTCTCCTCTCGCATGTTGAGGGAGGACTCAAGGCGTTATTGAACGACGGCAAAGGTAACTTCACCGATGCCACTGAAAAGCTGGGCCTCGCCGATGAAGCTTGCGACGCGGGCGGTAACGGTTACTTCGCACCGGGCGACTTCAACGATGACGGCCGAACGGATCTTTATTACGCCACGGGTAAGGGACTCATCCTTGTGCAGGATGAGAGGGGCAAGTTCGTACCGCTAAAACACCGCCTGTACTTCGACTATCGATGTTCGCCCGATTACAAGCCGGGCAAAACCGGCGCCGGTTGCTTCGCGTCGATATGGAAGCAGGATTCGCTGGACCTTGTCAGCCCGGGCGACAGCACCTTGGCCATCGTCGCCGACGTCGGCGGCGAGGCCCGTGACGTGAGCATTGACGGCAACGAAATCGGCCTGTGCGCCAGCCGGCAGATCGCCACGCTGGCCGAGGATTTGAACATGGACGGCTATGCCGACCTCTACACGATCTCCCGCGACGAGAATCAGCGGAACCAATTCCACACCAACCGAGGTTACGGCTCGTTCATGGAGCCTACGCTTTACGATCCCGCCTGTTTCGGCGAGGCCCACGACAAGGGCGCCCGGGGCGTGGCCGCGGGGGATGTGAACGGCGACGGCATGAACGACCTGCTGCTCGGGCATACGGACGGTGAAATCACTCTCGTACTCAGCGACGTCGCGGCAGTGCGCAAGCCAACCGAGCACCCAACCTACCACGAGGAAAAGCTTCAGCAAACGTGCGTCGTATCGGTGACGCTCAAGGGGCGCGGCGTGGTTGGAGCCGATGTGCAGTTGGTTGACGGCAATGGAAAGACGACGCTAAGACGCACCGTCGGCACCCAAGCTCTAACCGGTTGTCGCTGTCCGGACACGGTCAACTTGGCCGTTCGCGAACCGGGTGACTATACGCTCCGAGTACGATTTGCGAATGGAACGGTGAAGAAAGAGAAACTTTCGATCGGTGAGACCAAGCACGTATCACGGACCGTTAGCGGCGACTAATACGAGGACATTGCTGCTGCGCATCAAGCCCTATGACTCTCGTTTTCTTCAAGCAGGGATAACTGGATCGAGGATCGCATTATCAAACGTACGGCCACCGTGGACTGAATACCTTGGAAACAAGGAGCAATGCATGAAAACACGAACCACCATTATCGGAGCACTCGCGCTGCTGTTGGCGCAGGGCGGCGCCCCCTCTGCGGAAGAAGCGGTGTTTGTCGAGAAGGGCAGCGCCCGCTCGGTGCGCGAAATCGGCGCCAAGTGGACGCAAAAGGCCGTTGCCCTGCGTCCGTGGCGAGCGACGATGGCGGTTTCCAGGTTCTCGGCGTCGGGAAATCTGGTCAACGTGACCGACGATGCCGTCGCCAAGTTGCGCAGGGCTTGGAAATAGCCCCCGCGGCAACCAACCGGCTTGCTGACGGACAACGCCATGGACGCAGAGGTAGCAAACCTGCATTTGCCATTGACTTGCGTACAACCTGCACTTTAGGCGATCAAGTGGCGAGGGCGATCAAGGCTTCGACGAGTGTTTGGAATTTGCGATTGTTTGGGGTGCGAGGCAGAGCGGCGAGAAATTGTTTGTGCAGCATTTCTCGGGA
>JABMRB010001002.1 GCA_013202865.1 Candidatus Nealsoniibacteriota bacterium
AGTAATGGGCTTTCTCACTGCTCCCTGCTCACTGCTCATAGCTCACAGCTCATAGCCAAATCGGGAAGTAATTCCTGTGCGACTTCTAAACGGGTTTGCTGCGGTCGCGTTTCTTGACGACCTTGCCGCCGCGAGGTTTCTTCTTCTTTTTTCCCTTGGACGCGTAGTTTGGATTGTCGGCCTGACCGGTTAGTTCGTAGAGGAATCGGCTGGGGTCGGTTGGCCGGGCCTTGCCCCATTTGCGGCGAGACAGCGCCAAGGTCAACGTCAAACGCCGCTCGGCGCGCGTGACGCCCACGTAGCAGAGCCGCCGCTCTTCGTCGATCGCCGCGCCGGCGTCGGCTACGCTACGACGGTGCGGCAGCAGACCCTCTTCCATGCCGACCATGTAAACCTCGGGAAACTCCAGCCCCTTGGCGGCGTGTAGCGTCATCAATACCACCGCATTACGCTTCAACAGCGACTCCTTCTCCTTGTCGTCGTCGTCGCCGAAAAGGGTGACGTCCTGCACGAACCCGGCCAGCGTCGGCTCCGAGGCCCGACTGCAATAGCTGCCCACCGCGTTGACCAGTTCTTCCACCGCGGCCCAACGTGCCTCTTGGTCGTTTGTGTTCGTGTAAAGCCGGGCCAGTTCGTCGCGGTAGCCGATCTCGCGGATCAACCCGCTGACGATCTTCTTAGGCGACGCCTGCTTCGCCTGCTTGCGATAACGGTCGACCATCTCGCGGAACTCGCCGACCGCTTCGACCGCTCGCGGCGGCAAACTGCCGAGCTTGCCGGCACGCGGCAGCACGTCCCAAACCGGTTTGCCGCGCCCGACCGCCTCGTCGATCAACCGCTGCACGGAAGCTTGTCCGATACCGCGGGGGGGTACGTTGATAATCCGCAGCAGCGAGACCTCGTCGCGGGGGTTGACCAGCAGCTTCAGATAGGCCAGCACGTCGCGGACCTCCTTGCGGTCGTAGAACGACATGCCGCCCAGCAACACGTAGGGGATCTGGCGCTGCCGCAGTTCCATCTCAAACGATCTGGGCTGCTCGTTGGTTCGGCAGAGGATGGCGAAATCCCGCGGCTTGCGCCGTTTGGTCTTGATCCGCAAGGCGATCTCGCCGACCACCGTTTCCGCTTCCTCGTCTTCGTCCTTGAGCTGCAGAATCCTGGGCGACTCACCCGTCTTCACCGCCCGCAGGACCTTATCGTGCCGCAACCGATTGAACGCAATCAGCCGGTTGGCCCAATCGAGAATCTGCCGGGTGCTGCGGTAGTTGACCTCCAAGCGGACGACCTTGGCCTCGGGCCAATCGTTCTTGAAGCTGAGGATGTGGGTGACCTCGGCTCCCCGCCAACCGTAGATCGACTGGTCGTCGTCGCCGACCACGCACAGGTTGCGATGTTTGCCGGCCAGCGCCTTGACGATGCGGTACTGACTGCCGTTGGTGTCCTGGTATTCGTCGACCAGCAGGTGGTCGAACCGCCCGGCCTCGGCCTTGCGGACTGCGGCGAAGCGGCGGAAGAGGTCCTCGGTACACAACAGCAGGTCGTCGAAATCGAGTGCCCCGGCGGCCTTCAAGGCGTTCTGGTAGCGGCGATAGGCGGCGGCCGCCAGGTGCTCCTTGTCGGTCTCGGCCATCGCGGCAGCCTGAGGCGGACGCACCGAGGCGGTCTTCCAGCGGCCGATGAAGTTGATCAGATCGCCGGAGCGCAACTTCCCGTCGCTGACCTTGATCTCCCGCAGCGCACTTCGGGCAACGCTTTCCTGGTCGCCCCGGTCGTAGATCGCAAAGGCGGTAGGGTAGCCCAAGTGTTGGATATTGCGGCGCAGGATCCGCACGCAAAGCGAATGGAACGTGGAGATTTCGGGCTCGTCCTTGAGGCGTTTGCCGATCAGTTCGGTGGCCCGCTGCCGCATTTCGCCGGCCGCCTTGTTGGTGAAGGTAACCGCCAGGATCCGCCCGGGCCGCACGCGGTTGCGGATCAGTCGGGCGATGCGATAGGTCACCACGCGCGTCTTGCCGGTGCCCGCACCGGCCAGCACCAACATCGGCCCGGAGAGCGTAGTAACCGCGTCGAGTTGTGCGGGATTCAAGTCCGTAGCCATAGCAGCAATCACAATCGCACACAGTCCCAGCGAGCCGCGGGGTTTACCCCCGCGCATAGCGAGCCGCGGGGTTCACCCCCGCGCCAGACGAAGATCAGCCCCGCCTTCAGTGGGGCATCAGCATCTCACCACCGACCGAGTTCCCCGAATGCACTGGATACTAGGGTTCCGCATCCGATCGTGAAAGGGGGGCCTGATCTTCTCTGTTGCCGGTCCAGCTACCTTAGACATTGGTCCGCCGGCCTTGACGGGCGTCACACGGCGGGGCTATATTGTATAGTTTGGTCGGCAGACCGAGCATGTTGCCGGGCGGGTCACCGCCATCTGCCGGTGCTTCCGCGTACTGGAGGGTTGAAGAAGATGAAAGGCGAACGCCGCCACGAATTGCAGCACAACGAACTGGCCGACTACATCACCGGCATAGTCTCGACCGTAAAGCCCTACTTCAACGCGATCCTCGGGAGCGTGTTGTTGGTGCTCGTCGCGGCATTGAGCTACTTTTGGTGGTCCGGGAGGTCCGTCGAGCAAGAGCAGGCCGGTTGGAACGAATTCCTCGTGCAGCGGGGTAAGGCCGACTTTCAGTTGTTCGATCTGGACGAATTCGGCGAGCGACACAAAGACACCGAAGTCAGCTTTCGGGTGCATGCGTTTTCCGGCGATATGCAACTGATCCAAGGCTGCCAAAATCTCTTTGTCAACAAGGCCGCCGCCCGCGACGAGCTGGGCCAGGCAAAGGAGCACTACACCGCGGTTCGCGACGAGTGCGACGACCCTGTGCTGTTGTTGCGGGCCACGTTCGGGCTCGCCCGCGTTCACGAAGCGCTGGGCGCCGTGGATCAGGCCGTCGAACGCTATGAAGAAGTCGTCCAGAACAAGGAATGGTCGGGGACCGCCTGTGCCAGTCAGGCGAAGAAACGGCTGGAGTCCCTTGCCCAAGCAGATAACAAGTGGTTCTACGATCAATTCGCCGAGTACGACCCGACGCCTAAGACCAATCCGATCGACCCCGGTATGTTGCCGTTCGACCCCAGCAGCCTCGGCGAACCTTCCGGTTCCGGTGACGGCAGTGGCGGCTCTTCCTTGCTCGATCTGCCGTTGTTGGACGGCGGAACCAGCCAGCCCGACGATACTTCGTTGCTGCCGACCTTCGGAGGTACAGGTACGACCGAACCGGACGGCACACCCGACGCTGGCACACCCGACGCTGGCACACCCGACGCTGGCACACCCGACGCTG
>JABMRB010000103.1 GCA_013202865.1 Candidatus Nealsoniibacteriota bacterium
CTGCTCAATCATCCCGCAGGTTACTTGTTGATTGCCGTCGGCGTGGGCATCGGGGCGACCATCGGCGCGGTGCTGGCGGTGAAAATCCAAATGACCGACATGCCGCAGATGGTCGCGATGTTCAACGGCTTCGGCGGCGCGGCCTCGGTGCTGGTGGCCGGGGCCGAAATGGTTACCCACGCGCCGCTCGACGAAGGTATCGACCCGACGATCACGGCCGGACTGTTGGCCGGACTGATCGGGGCGGTCACCTTCTGGGGAAGCCTGATGGCGTTTGCCAAGCTCCAGGAGATTAAGGCGTTCAAGAGAGCGTTGAAGTATCCGGCCCAGCAGTTACTCAATGCGCTGATGGGGCTGATCGTCGTGGCGCTGCTGGTTCTGGCCGTCGTCTTCCCCGGGCACGCCTGGTGGATCTACTTCACCCTCGTTCTGATCGCCTCGATCCTCGGCGTGACGCTGGTTAATCCGATCGGCGGGGCCGACATGCCGGTGGTGATCGCGTTGTTGAATTCCTACAGCGGCTTGGCCGCGTGTGCGACCGGGTTCGTGTTGGGTAACACGGTGCTGATTATCGCCGGTTCGTTGGTGGGGGCGTCGGGGGTGATCCTCACGTCGATCATGTGCAAGGCGATGAACCGCTCGCTGACCCACGTTCTCTTCGGCGTGTTGCAGGCCGGGGAGGACGCCGCCTCGGCCGACGACGTCTACGGCGGCAAGGTCAAGTCGACCTCGGCCGACGAAGTGGCCATGCTCTACGAAACGGCCCGCCGCGCGGTGATCGTACCCGGCTATGGTATGGCAGTCGCCCAGGCTCAGCATGCGGTCCGCGATCTGGCTAACCTGCTCCAAGAACGTGGCATCGAGGTCGAGTTTGCCATTCACCCGGTGGCCGGCCGGATGCCCGGGCACATGAACGTCCTGCTGGCCGAGGCCGAGGTGCCTTACGAACAACTCAAGGAGCCGGGTGAAGTCAATCCGTCCATGTCGCAGACCGACGTCGTGTTGGTGATCGGGGCCAACGACGTGGTCAATCCGGAGGCCCGAAACCCGGCCAGCGCGATCGCCGGGATGCCGATCATCGAGTGCGATAAGGCCCGTACGTGCATTGTGATCAAGCGGAGCCTCAGCCCCGGCTTTGCCGGCATCCCCAACCCGCTTTTTGCGATGGACAACACGCTGATGTACTTCGGCGACGGCAAGAAGGCCGTTTTGGACTTGGTGGCAGCATTACGAGAATAGGAGGCAGCCGATGTGACACCGGCGACGCTCGATGGCCCGGGTTTCCAAGGTGTCCACCCAACGGGCTCATTTCACCACGAGTGGCAGGCCAATACATGTAACGTGTTGTACAGCAACCACTTACGCCGTCTCCGGCAGGGGCCACCGAGGAGGATGCCCCGGCGAGATGCAGCCTCTAGTCGTAGTTATACCAGCGTGCCTTGACATTATTGCAAAAAAGGTAATAATAGCTAGTAGCGATAAGGTAAAGCCATGCCCCACCGAAAACTCCAACGAAACACGCCGCAGCGAAGGGTCATCCTCGAGGAACTCCGCAACGTCACCTCGCACCCGACGGCCGTCGAGCTGTACGAGTTGGTTCGGCAGCGAATGCCCAAGATCAGCCTGGGCACGGTCTACCGGAACTTGGACTTGCTGGCCCAGCAGGGGACGATCCAGAAGCACGCACTCGGCGGCGCGGAGGCCCGTTTCGACGGCAGTACGCATCGGCATTACCACGTGCGATGCGACTGTTGCGGCCGGATGGACGATCTGGACGGAATTTACGACAATCTGGTAGGTGAGCAACCGGCGCAGGCCGTCGGATACCAAATCCTCGGGTGTCGGCTCGAACTGATCGGAATCTGCTCGGATTGTCGCCGACGCGAAAACACGTCAAACGAAAACAAAAGGGAGTGTCGAACATGTTGAATCCGAAAATCCAAGACGCTTTGAACGAACAGATCAACGCGGAACTCTACTCGTCGTACCTCTATCTGTCCATGTCGGCCTGGTTCGAGGCGAAGAGCCTCGCCGGGATGGCCGCCTGGATGCGTATTCAGGCCCAGGAGGAATTGCTCCATGCGATGAAGTTCTTCGACTTCATCATCGAGCGCAGCGACCGCGTCGCCCTCACCCAGATCGAGGCCCCGCAGACCGAATGGACCTCTCCCCTGGAGGCCTTCGAGAACGCGTTGGAGCACGAAGAGAAGGTCACCGGTCTGATCAACGGACTTGTGGATCTGAGCCTCGCCGAGAGCGACCACGCCACCAACACGTTCCTGCAGTGGTTCGTCACCGAGCAGGTCGAGGAAGAGGCGGCGGCCCAAACCGTCGTCGACAAGCTCAAGCTGGTCGGCGACAACCCCGTGGCACTGTTCATGATCGACGGCGAACTTGGCCAGCGAACGCCGCCCCCGCCGGCCGCGCCGCCAGCCTGAAGCGTCTAGGAAAGAAGACCGCGTAATCATCTGTTACACAAATCACAAAGGAGTACGGCCATGTCCACTTTAGTAACCAAGCAGGCCCCCGATTTCACCGCCCAGGCAGTATTGCCCGACAATTCGTTCGCCGAGTTGACGCTTTCGTCGTATCGCGGCAAGTACGTGGTGTTGTTCTTCTATCCGCTGGACTTTACGTTCGTCTGCCCGTCGGAAATCATTGCCTTCGACAAGGCGCTCTCGAAGTTCGAGGCGAAGAACACGCAGGTGATCGGCGTCTCGGTCGATTCGCACTTCACGCACCTGGCGTGGAAGAACACGCCGCCGGACCAGGGCGGCATCGGGCAAATCAAGTACCCGCTGGTCGCGGACTTGAGCAAGAAGATCTCGAAGAAGTACGGCGTGCTCTTCGGCAAGGAGGTGGCCCTGCGAGGACTGTTCCTGATCGACGTCGAAGGCGTCGTTCGCCATGCCCTGGTCAACGACCTGCCGCTGGGACGCAACGTGGACGAAGCCTTGCGACTGGTCGACGCCCTGCAATTCCACGAGGAGCACGGCGACGTATGCCCGGCCAACTGGCGCGAAGGCGAAAGCGCCATGACGCCCACGGCCGAAGGCGTCGCCGAATACCTGGCGAATCTTGCGTAGAAACAGAATACCCACCTTTTTTCAAGGAGCCAGACCCATGGCGAGCAGCAGTTCACAGATTTACAAGTGCGGCGAGTGTGGAGCGGTAGTCGAGGTGATTCGCGGCGGCGGGGGAACGCTCGTCTGTTGCAACCAACCAATGGACCTGCTGAAGGAGAACAGTACGGACGCCGCGCAAGAGAAGCACGTGCCGGTGATCGAGAAGGTCAACGGCGGCGTGAAAGTAACCGTCGGCTCGGTGCCCCACCCGATGCAGGCGGATCACTGGATCGAGTGGATCGAGTTGATCGCCGATGGCAAGACCTACCGCCAGGCACTCCAACCGGGCGATGCACCGCAGGCCGTTTTCGCGGTCGAAGGCGAGGAGAGTTCGGCCCGGGCGATGTGCAACCTTCACGGATTGTGGAAGGCCTCATAACCTGAAACCATCAAGTTCGTAGGGTGCGTGAAACGCACCGCAACATCCGGCACGGGTGCGTTACACGCACCCTACTATCAAGGCAAGGAGTGAACGATGAGTCAAGATAATCTGGCAACCGAGATCTTGGATTTTGCCATCGGCAACGAGGAGGCGGCCGTTGAGTTGTACCGGCGGTTGGCCGCCAAAACGGATTCGCCCTCAATGCGCGAGGTCTTCGAGGGTTTCGCCCGCGAAGAGGAGGGGCACAAGGCAAAACTGCTGGGGGTGAAGCAGGCCGGAACACTGACGCTCGGGTCGGCCGGGAAAAAGATCGTCGATCTGAAAATCGGCGACTACCTCGTGGACGCCGAGCCGGGGGCGGATCTGACCTACCAGGACGCGTTGATCCTGGCGATGAAGCAGGAAAAAGCCGCCTTCAAGCTGTATACCGATCTGGCCGAGGCGGCGCCCGACGCCGAGCTGCGCGACCTGCTGCTCCGTCTGGCCGAAGAAGAAGCCAAGCACAAGCTGCGTTTCGAGATCGAATACGACGATCACATCCTGACCGAGAACTAAAGCCCGCCGGCGCCCGTGCCACGTTTAGCACAGAAGGCCGTCGCAAGACAACCCAACAGGGCGGGTTTGCGCCCGTCTCCGCACGTACCATGCAGACATCGATCAGCAACACTGAGACCCGCTTCTCCGGTTTGCCCATCAGCGGGGGAATCGCCGCGGCCAAGGTCTGCCTGTTCAACGAAAACCGGCACAGCAACCTGAGCGTCTACAAGGTTACCGGGGAAGGGGTGGCACTCGAGCAGAACCGGTTGCGGCAGGCGATGTCCCTGGCGGCCGACCGGCTCGACGTGCTGGTCGAGGACGTCGCCGGTCGGATCGGCCCGGCCGAGGCCCAAATCTTCGAGGCCCAGAAGGCGATTCTCGGCGACGCAGTCCTGGTGAAGCAAATTCTCGAGGACATCGCGGCGGCCGGCCTGAACGCGGAGGCGGCGATCACGCGCGTGCTCGACGGATACGAAACCCGCCTGCTGGAAGTGGACAACGAATACATCAAGGAGCGCGCCTCCGACATCGGAGAGATTCGCCGCCGCCTGCTCGACGTCCTCGGCAACATGAACCCGTCCCTGCAGTGCGGCGACCAGGAACACTGCCAGCAGGGCCAACGCCGGATCGTCGTGGCCGAGGAACTCACCGCCAGCCTGACCGTCGAGTTGGACGCCCGGTTGACGAAGGGGCTGGTCACCGAGCGCGGCGGACCGACCTCCCACGCCGCCATTCTTGCCAGGGCACTCGGCATCCCCGTGGTCAGCGGCATCAAGGGCATTCGCAGCAAGGTGAGTTGTGGAACAGACCTGCTGATCGACGGCGACACAGGCGAGGTCGTCGCCTGGCCGAGCGAGGCGACCACGGCCCGGGCGAAATCGCAAGCGAAGGCGGCCGTGCGCGTAACCCGCGCCGTCGAACCCGTGCCCCAGTTGACCGTGCTGGCGAACATCAGCCAGGTGGCCGACGCCGACGATGCGATCGCGCAGCAAGCTGAGGGCGTCGGCCTCTACCGCACGGAATTCGAGTTCCTTGCCGCGGACAAGATTCTCGACGAGGAGGAACAGTTCGAACGATACGCCGCAGTGGTCAAGGCGATGGACGGCCGTAGCGTCTGTTTCCGGCTGTTGGACGTCGGCGGCGACAAGGGGGCTTCGCTCTTCGAGCTGCCCGAAGAGGAGAACCCCTACCTCGGGCGCCGCGGGTGTCGCCTGTTGTTGGACCGGCCGGAGTTGCTGCGCGCTCAAGCCAGGGCCCTGGCGAGGGCTTCTGCGCTGGGTCCGGTCGACGTGCTCTATCCGATGATCGTCGAACTCGAACAGTTTCTCGAAATCAAGCAGCGATTTTGCGCGGCTCTGGGCGAGTTGCCGGGCGACCGGCTGCGGCACGGCGTGATGTTCGAGGTGCCGTCCGCCTGTCTGCAAGCCCGCGAACTGCTCGAAGTGGCCGATTTCGGAAGCATCGGGACCAACGACCTGATCCAATACCTCTTCGCCGTGGACCGCAACAACGAGTACGTAGCCTACGACTATACGCCGGACCGGCCCGTCTTCTGGTCGGTGCTCGGCCAGATTGCCGCGGCCGCCCGCCAGACCGGCCGACCGGTCTCCGTTTGCGGCGAGGCAGCCAGCAACCCCCGATTCCTGCCGAAACTGATGGAACTGGGGCTGACAACGCTCAGCGTCAGTCCGCGGTTCATTTCCCAGTTGCGGCTGGCCGTTCGAGAAGGATGACGTGCCATGAAAAGAGCTATCCTGCCGCTGCTGCTGGCCGGTTTGCTCGTGGCGACCGTGTTGATTATATTTCGACAAGACTGCCAACCGGCAAAAGGTGGCAAACAAATGAACGCACCGCCTCATGCGGCCGAGTCGACCGCGAAGAAACCGCCCGCCGAAAAACCTACGAATCGGCTGGCGGGACAGACCAGTCCCTACCTGCTGCAGCACGTTCACAACCCGGTGAACTGGTATCCCTGGGGCAAGGAGGCGCTGGCCCGCGCACGCAAGGAGAATAAACCGATCTTCCTGTCGATCGGCTATTCTGCCTGCCACTGGTGCCACGTGATGGAGCGGGAGTCGTTCGAGGACGCCGAGACGGCCAAGATCCTCAACGAGCATTTCATCGCGATCAAGGTCGACCGCGAGGAGCGGCCCGACGTCGACGAGATCTACATGACGGCCGTGCAGGCGATGACCGGCCGCGGCGGGTGGCCGCTGAGCGTGTTTCTCACGCCGGACCTCAAGCCGTTCTTCGGCGGCACCTATTTCCCGCCGGAAACCCGCCACGGGATGCCCGGCTTCAAGACGGTGCTTACGCGCGTCGCCGAGATCTGGCGCACGCAACCCGACGACGTGGCCCACAACTCCGAGCAACTGGTCAAGGCGATTCGCGCCAACGCGACCATCGACGCCTCCGAGTCGGATCTGCCCGACGACGCGGTTCTCTCCGGCGCCGCGGTCTTGCTATCGCGGCAGTTTGACCCGGAGTGGGGCGGGTTTGGCGGCGCACCTAAGTTCCCGCCCAGCGGTGCGATCGCCCTCTTGCTGCGGCAGCACGCGCACTCGGGCGACGATCGGCTGCTGCGGATGGCTACCGTCACGCTCGACCGCATGGCCCGCGGCGGCATGTACGATCAGCTTGGCGGCGGCTTCCATCGCTATTCGGTCGACGCCCGATGGCTGGTCCCCCACTTCGAGAAGATGCTCTACGACAACGCCCTGTTGTGCGAGGTCTATCTCGAAGCGTGGCAGGTCACCGGCAACGACCTCTATCGTCGCGTGGCGGCCGGCATTCTAGATTACGTGGTCCGCGATATGACCGACGCCCGTGGCGCGTTTCACTGCGCCGAGGACGCCGATAGCGAAGGCGTCGAAGGGAAGTTCTACGTCTGGCAGTCCGACGAAATCATGGCCGTGCTGGGCGACAAGGACGGCACGCTGTTTTGCGATTACTACGGAGTCTCGGCCGAAGGAAACTTCGAGGGACACAACATCCTCAACGTGCCGCGCAGCCCGGCGGAGTTCCTGCGCGGCAAGGATTTGACCGAAGCACAGTTCCAGGACCGCCTTGCCGAAATGCGTCAGAAGCTCCTCGATCGACGGAGCCGCCGCGTTCGGCCCGGTAAAGACAACAAGATCCTGGCCGCCTGGAACGGGATGATGATCTCGGCGCTGGCCCGCGGTTACCAGGTCCTCGGCGACCAACGGTATCTCGACGCGGCCCGCAACGCGGCGGATGTCGTGCTGACGGATATGGTCCGCGATGGCCAACTGCAGCGAGCCTATCGCAAGACCGGTACACTGCCCGGCTATCTCGACGACTACGCCGAGATGGCCGACGGGCTGGTCGACCTTTACCAGGCCGATTTCGACCTGGGATGGCTCCGCGCAGCCGACGAGTTGACCGGCCGGATGGTGGCCGATTTCTGGGACACGAAAGACGGCAGCTTCTTCTTCACGTCCGCCGCCCACAAGGACCTGCTAGTGCGGACGAAACCGTTCTACGACGGCGCCGTCCCCGCGGGCAACTCCACCGCCACGCTGGTCCTGCTGCGGCTGGCGAAACTGCTCGATAACCGCGACTACGCCGACAAGGCGGAAACGGTCCTGCGGTCGATGGGCAACGAGATGCAAGCCCGGCCCCAGGCGGCACTGAACTTGCTCCGCGCGCTGGACTTCCACCTTCGGCCCACCCGGGAGATCGCCGTCGTCGGCAGCGCGACCGACCGGCAGACGCGGAATTTCCTCGATATTATTCACGGCAGATTCCTACCCAACAAGATCCTGGCCCTGCGGGAACCGGGCACGGACGAGTCCGACGCGATCGACGAATTTGTGCCGCTGTTGAAAGGCAAGCAGATGATCGCGGGCAAGACGACCGTTTACGTGTGTGAAAACTACACTTGCAAGGCACCGGTCAACGATCCGGCGGCCTTGGAGAGAATACTGACGACCCCGGAGTAGGGTGGGTCGAGGTACGCTAGAATAAGGAACCGCAAATGAAGACCACCAAGAACGCGACACAACTCAAGCGGCACACCTACCTGGGGTGTCCGCTGACTCGCAATCGAACCGCCTGGTGTTTTCGTCTTTGCGCTCCGGATTCAGACGGAAACGGGCGTTGCGGCAGGATTGCCCCACACGCTCTGAAGAGTAGAATCCAGGAGTGTATCGAACGTTTCAACAAGCGGCGTGAACAAGAATGATTTCTCGCCGACAGAGCAGTAGAGCGGCATGATACGGTCCCAGCCAAGGACGAAGTGGTGGCGTCATGGAATGTCGAACGGGGAAATCCGAGCACAAGCCCAAACCGGGCCGGTATCGGTGCGGCAGGTGTGGTGCCGTCTCCAAGAAGAGGGATCATCTCTGCAAACCGAAGAAGATCAAAGGATAAGACGGGAGATACAACGTGGAACTAGACGCCCTCTTTCTATCGCGGCTACAGTTCGCCCTGACGATCGGGTTCCATTTTCTGTTCCCGCCGCTGACAATCGGTCTGGCCTGGTTGCTGGTGTTGACCGAATGGTTGGGGTGGCGGCGCGGCGACGAGGACTACGTTCGGGCCGGGGTCTTCTTCGGAAAGATTCTAGGGCTGACGTTCGCGATGGGTGTGGCCACGGGAATCGTCATGGAATTCCAGTTCGGCACGAACTGGGCCGAGTACTCGGTATTCGTCGGCGACGTCTTCGGATCGCTCTTGGCGGTGGAAGCCATCTTCGCCTTCTTTCTGGAATCCACCTTCCTGGGGTTGTATCTGTTCGGACGCGACAAGGTGTCGAAGGCCGTGCATTGGTTCTCGATTCTGATGGTCGCCGTCGGTGCGACGCTCTCGGCCTTCTGGATCATCGTGGCCAATTCCTGGCAACAAACGCCCGCGGGGTTCGTGGTCCAGAACGGCCGGGCCGAACTGGCCGACTTCTGGGCGGCCGTGTTCAATCCGTCTACGATCCCTCGGTTCTCGCATACGATGTCGGCCACGATCATTGCCGGTGCTTTCCTGATGGCTGGAATCTCGGCCTATCTGCTGCTCAAAGACAAAGAGACGGCGGTTGCCCGAAAGACGTTGAAGATCGGCCTGATCGTCGGTCTGATCGCGTCGGTGGCGGCGATGTTCCCCACCGGACATCACCATGCCCAGCAGGTGGCACGTACCCAGCCCGAGAAACTGGCCGCCATGGAAGGCCTGATCCACGGGCAAAGAGCCGCTCCGCTGACGTTAATCGGCATTCCGTCGGAAGAGCCGCCCGAGTTGAACTATGCGATCGGGGTTCCCGGTCTGCTGAGTTGGATGGCCTTCGGTGACGGCGACGCACACGTTGACGGAATCGAAGACCTCCGCCGCCAGGGACACCCCACGCCGCCGTTTGCGATCACGTTCATTTCTTTTCATTTGATGGTGGGGCTGGGGTCGCTTTTCATAGCACTGACCGCGTTAGGCGTGTTGTTGCTGGCAACGAAACGGATCGACAACAGCCGCCTTTTCCTGAAATTGCTGATCTGCTCGATCCCCTTGCCGCTGGCCGCTTGTCAGCTCGGATGGATCGTGGCCGAGGTCGGGCGTCAGCCGTGGGTCGTTTATCGACTGCTGAAGACGTCCGACGCTTTCTCCCAGAATGTCGCTGCCGGTGAGATCCTTTTCTCGATTATCATGTTCGGCACGATCTATCTCATGCTTGGCGTGTTGTACCTGTTCATTCTCGTGAAGAAGATCAAGCAAGGCCCCCAGCCGCTTGTCACAAAGGAGATCTGAGAACGATGGACTTGAACACCGCATGGTTCCTGTTGATCGGCGTCCTGCTCACCGGCTACGCGATCCTTGATGGCTTCGACTTGGGCGTTGGTGTGCTGCACCTGTTCGCGCGAGACGACCGGCAACGGCGCATCCACTTGCAGGCCATCGGCCCGGTATGGGACGGAAACGAAGTTTGGCTAATTACCGGCAGCGGGGCTATGTTCGCCGCGTTTCCGCTGGTCTACGCCCGCGTTTTCAGCGGCTTCTACCTGGCCTTTATGCTCCTGCTGGCGGCCTTGATCTTCCGGGCAGTTTCGATCGAGTTTCGTGGGCAGGTAGACGACGCCCGATGGCGGAGGTTCTGGGATTGGGCGTTCGGGCTGGGGAGTCTGGTGCCCGCGCTGCTGTACGGCGTGGCAATCGGCAACGTGGTTCGCGGCCTGCCGGTCGAGGCGGATGGGACGTTGAACGTCTCCTTCCTCGCGCTGTTGAATCCCTATTCGCTTCTGGTGGGCGTTTTCAGTTTGGTGATGTTCGTGATGCACGGGGCCGCCTACCTGGCGGCAAGAACCGACGGTGAACTCCAGCAACGCATGGCCCGATGGACCACCGGCGCGTGGACGGCCTTCGTCGCGCTTTACCTGGCCGTCACCGCGGCAACGTTCTTTGCCGCACCGTATTTCTTCGATGGGATTCTGGGCAATCCTCTGTTGTGGATTCTGGCGGTCGTCTTGTTGGGATCGATCGCGTACGTCCCGATTGCCGTCAACGCAAAGACGTTCACGCGTGCGTTCCTGGCATCGGCCGGCGCGATCGCCTCGCTGGTCGGCCTGTTCGGGCTGAGCCTTTATCCGCGAATGGTTCCGTCGAGCATCGATCCCGCCAACAGCCTGACAATCTACAACGCTTCCTCCACGCCGCGAACTCTGACGGTCATGCTGGTCGTTGCCCTGATCGGCATGCCGTTGGTGATTGCGTATACGGCGTATGTCTACCGCGTGTTTATGGGCACACTCAAGTCCACCACGGAGGGCTACTAGCTCGCCGACGTGGGCACGTTATCACCCCACCTATCGAAAAGGAGTCGGTCACAATGGTTTCAAACAAGTGCTTGCCGGTCGCAGGCTTTTGTCTGGTGGCGGTTGCGCTGGCAGCCATTCAATCGGGATGCGGCAGTCCGGAGTCGGCGGCGGGTTCTTCCGCCCCGGGCACACTGTGTTGTGAGCAGAAAGCGAAGGAACAGCCTGGCGAGGAGCCCGCGCTAGTTCCCGAGATAGAACCGCCGTCGGAGACCGTCAGCACGACGGACGTGTCGGCCGGGACTGTCCCGAAAGTACCGCTCGGCCTGCCGCCGCTGCCGGTGCCGGACGACAACCCGATGACGGCCGAGAAAATCGCCCTGGGCAGGCTGCTCTACTTCGACAAGCGGCTGAGCAAGGACGGCACGATCTCCTGTGCCACCTGCCACGACCCCAAGGTGGCCTGGACCGAAGATCGTGCAACCAGCAAAGGGATCGACGGGCAGATCGGCGGGGCCAATTCGCCCACGGTGATCAACTCCGCCTACGCCAAGGCCCAGTTCTGGGACGGCCGGGCCGCCACCCTCGAAGAGCAAGCGCTGGGCCCGATGGAAAATCCCATCGAGATGGGCCACAAGCTCGACGTGCTCGTCACAGAACTGGAGAAGATCCCCGAGTACAAGGAGGGCTTCCAGAAGGTCTTCAGTACCGGCGTGACCAAGGATGGCATCGCCAAGGCAATCGCCGCCTTCGAGCGAACCGTCCTCAGCGGCAACTCGCCCTACGACCAATACGAGGCCGGCAAGAAAGACGCCTTGACCGCTGCGCAAAAACGGGGCCTCGATCTGTTCAACGATTATTGCGCCACCTGCCATGCGCCCCCGTTGTTCAGCAACTACCGTTACTACAACACGGGCGTCGGCATGGACAAAAAGAAGCCCGACGAAGGACGCAAGGCCGTCACCGGCAAGGACCGCGACCTGGGTAAGTTCCGCGTACCCGCCCTGCGCGAAGTGGCCGCCACGGGCCCCTATTTCCACGACGGCAGCGTCAAGACGCTCGAAGAGGCCGTCGACATCATGGCCGGTGGCGGTAAGGGCGACGCGAATGTCACCGTAATGCTCAAAGCGCTCCGCGAAGAGGACATTTCCAAGCAGGACCGCAAGGATCTGGTCGAGTTCCTCAAGGCACTATCCGGCGACTACCCGCGCGAGTAGGAGCCACACCGTTTTTTCATCATCTTCCTAACTCAGGGCGATCTGCGGACCCGGCGGCCGACGTACACGGCCCACCGACCGCAGGCCCAACCAACCGAAAGGTAATCATCATGAAACGTCGAGATTTCCTATCCGCAGCGGCCGGCATCGGGGCCGGCACGCTCCTGACGGGCACGGCCGCCGCAGCCGGCGAGAAACGTCCCGCGGAGAAGCGACGCCAAGTCTACCAATGCACCGAGTGCTCGACGGTCGTCGAAGTGCTCGTCGCCGGTAAGCCCCCCACGCTGATGCATTGCGGCGAACCGATGGAACTGATCGAGGACCAGACCGCCGCCCCCGCCGAAAATAAGCACGTGCCGGTGATCGAAAAGGTCGACGGCGGCTATAAGGTGAAGGTCGGCAGCGCGGCACACCCGATGACCGACGCCCACTACATCGCATGGATCGAACTGATCGCCGACGGGCGAGTCCATCGCCAGTACCTCAACCCGGGCGACAAGCCTGAGGCCGTCTTCCTCGTCGAGGCCAAGGAAGTCGCCGCCAGAGAGCACTGCAACCTGCACGGTGTCTGGAAAGACAAGTAATCCGCAAAAACCACTCGATAGAATTCAGGAGAAAGAACGTGGCAAAGAAAATCAAAGAGGTCCAGGAGGATCTGGTCGCGAACATGGAAGTCTGGAAGAAGGTTGAGAACGCCTCGATCGCTTCCACCGGCCGCGTGATCGAAAAGACCGAGAACCCGATCGTGCGGCTCGTGATGGAGATTATCCAACGCGATTCGCAGATGCACTACCGCGTGCAAGAGTTTATCGCCGAGAGCCTCACCGGCAAGGCGATTAGCCTTACGCCTGACGAAGTCGGCAGCGTCTGGGAAATGATCGAGGAACACATCAAGATCGAAAAGAAGACCCAGGAGCTGGCCCAGCAGTCGCTCGATGCTTCCAAGAAATCCAAGGGAATGCTCGTCCAATCCTATCTGCTGGAGTACCTGCTGGAGGACGAAAAGAAGCACGCCCTGCTGCTCGAACGGCTGCAGAACATCCAGCGGGGGATGTACCCGTACGGGTAGGCTAGCCATCGCGACAGATAGGGGGCGTGAAACGCACCAACGGCGCTACGGTGCCTTCTGTGCACCAGCAGCGCTACGGTGCGTTGCACGTACGCTACCAACGGACCCTAATCCCCAACAATCCACTTGGGAGCTTCCCCATGGCAAACGAAGAAGAAACCAAACAGCAGCGACTGACCCGGCTCCAGCAGCAACTGGCCGACACGCACGCCAAGCTGCCCGAACATTGCCACGGCACCGACGGCTACATCACCGACCACCGTGCCACACCGGCCCAATGGCAGGAGATCGAGAACCTCGAAGAAGAAATCGAGGCCCTCAAAGCGGAACTAGCGCCGCGTCAAGCTTAATGTTTCGCGTAGCTGGATTCGCAAGCACGTGGCGAGCCGTCGTCGCCGCGTGCCACGGGCTGCTACAGCGCGCGGTTGATCTGCAGCGCCATGCCCCCGTCCGTGAAGCGATCCGGCGAGTCGAACAGCGGCACGACCAGCGCGAGGGTGAAGGTCCATTGATCGAGTTTGAGCGTCGCTCCCATCGTGGCGTTGTACGAGGAGAAGTCGTCTTGCGTGAAGGTATTGTTCGTCATCGGGACATAGACCGAGGAAGCCCCGTCCAGCGCGGCGGTGTAGTGCAACTCGGCGATCAGGGCGAGTCCCTCGTTGCCGGCAGTGCGGAACAGCCATCGACCGACGCCGACGTCGACGTTGAGCAACGTCTGCTCGTCGAAAGTGAATTGCTGGGCGGGAAGGAAGGGGGCGGCCGGGTCGATGGAATACTGATAGCCGTCCAGCGGGATCGCAAGCTGGAAGAAGCCTTGCACAAAGGTGTCATCGCTGGGCAGGATTTGCCACCCGACAAACGGGGAGATCGTTGTTGAATCGTTGCCGACGCGGAAGAGATCGCCGTTTCCGTCGATGAAGCTGACGTCGTCGGCCGTGGGGAAATCGACCGCCAGGCCGACGCTCAGTGCCTTCTGCCGGTCTCGATAGAGCAGGCCCTTCAACGCCACCGAGACGTTGCCCAGTTCGGTGCTGCCGATGTCGTAAGTGCCGGGCCCGCCCGAAAGGTCGAGACCCGTATTCGCGGCGCACCGAAAGGGCAGATTCAGTTGCGCGGAGACACGGTTGTTCCAGAAGGCCCATTCGGCGCCGAACTCGTGCAGCCGCACGTGAATACCGCGGATCGGACCGGGCGTGGCGCCGATCAGCGGCTGGAAACTTTGCGCCTCGGGGAGGTACCCGAAGTTGTAATAGAAGCGACTCTCCGGAATCGGGCTGTTGTTGTCGGCCGCCTTGAAGAGCCGGCCGCCGGCCGGCGTCAGGTGCGCGCCGACGTAGTCCCCGGTGACCCCGTTATTCGTCAGCAGGGCCCGACGCCCGAGGCCCATGTCGCCGATCATGTTGGGGACGTCGGCATAGCAGACGGGTCCGCCGCAGCCGTAGTACTCCTCCTCGCATTCGGACGCGAAAATCGGGGTTGAGCCGAGCGCGGTGAGCACCGCCGCGGCCAGCAGCACATGTAAAGCCGAGATGAGTTTCATCCGTGAACTCCTTGATTCTATCCAGCAACGATTCCAGAATGGTCCACCTGTGTTATCGGCCGGAAATCGCCCCGCGCCGGCCGGAAACTAGCGTGCCCGTGGCAGAGATTCCTCAAACAGGTTCCGGACGTTGCCGTTTTGCAGGTTGCACGGACCTTATCGAACATCCGCCTCCTGACAATTACGCGGGTGACCCGGACACTCTGCCGCCGAGTGCCACCGGCTGCTTCCCCTGGTGCCGACACCCGCCACACGTTCCCCTGGTGCCCCCTAGTGCCCGAACTCCGCCACGGCACCCACCGTCTTCGAGGCTTCGCCTCCCGGGCGCTGCGAACACGCCCCAACATCGTGCCGGAGTCCGGCAGCCGGCGCAGCAACCGGAGGATCGTGCCGCCCCTTGCCCGTTGGGATAACGCTTCCATGACCACCGGACCGCCGGTCGGTCACAGCCGTCAGCCGGTTGCCGACGAGAAGACAGGTTTCTTCGTCGCCACTTGTCCGCTTGTGACGTTGTCACCCAGGCGTTTTTCCGAAGACATCGAACCGAGTGGGCAGTTTTCTACGGAAAAACACCTAGGATACGCCCGAAATCATGACGAAACGCGGCCTGACGCGAACATTCCAGGGCCGGATGGGGACCGAAATCGCTATCAGTAATCGCCCGAAGATCGGCCCCCAGTTGTGGATTGGTGCGAACCTTGCTAGGATCAGGAGAGCAAGAGTTCTGAGAGAAATGACGAAGGGGAGTGCGATTTGAAGGCGATATCCGTATTGCAGATTGGGGACGTTCACTACCCGTGTAACAAGGATGTGCGCCTTGTTGACCGGAAGGACACATCCGTTCCCGCAATAGCCAGTGCGATTTCTCCAAAGGCTCTTCCAAAAGTCATTAGAGCGATCTCAACGTTAGCTCAGAAGAGACCTCCTGCTGCGATCCTCGTCTGTGGAGACCTGACAACTCGTGGAAACACCGATGCGTACGAACGCTGTGTCAAGTACCTAATTACATCGTTAAAACTCGTCGCCTCGAAGAACAAGAACGATATTCACGTAGTACCGGGAAACCATGATGTCGACCGAGAACTCTGCACTCTTCGCGCCGAGCTGAATCTCAATAAGTTCGATCGGTTAGCTGCGGCATGGAGAACCGAGTACGACGATGTTCTTGTTACCAATGGCGTGAGAGAAACCCACGTTTCTGATTCGCGTCGCGAACTCACAATCTTCTCGCTGAACTCATGCATTGGCTGTGGTGAATGGAGGCTGCTACCGGACCACGTTCGCGATGAACTTGGGGCCGCGATTGAAGATCTTCGAAAGCGAGACCCAACTGCGGCCTTTAGGGTTGAGGGTGAACAGTTGGACACTCCCATGTTCGATCATGACGACATTGAGACCCTGAACCAGAAGATTCGGGACTTGGACATTAACGTCATTCCGGTGGTTCTTGCCCATCACAATCTTCTTCCTCAAGAACTACAAAGGATTGAACTCTACACCGAATTGATCAACAGTGGCCAGTTTCGCACAACTCTCACCGCGGCTGATCGGCCGGTCGTCTATTGTCACGGCCATATTCACAAATCGCCGATTGAATCGATATGCGATTCGACAAAGAGGGAGAGTCAGTTGATTTCCGTCTCTGCGCCGCAGTTGACCGATGGATTCAACGAATTGCGGTTTCATTTCTCGCGACAACAGCAACCTCTCGGAGTGGATGTGGTCCTCCACAGAATCATGGACAACGGAAACGTCGTTGAATTGGATTGTCATCGAATACCATTTGCAAACCGGCAAAGCTTCTTAACACAAGAACTGGAGGATCTTAAGAGTTGCTTGACTTCCGATCGAATTCGATTCGCAATACTGAAGCAGTCGTTCGAGAAACAATGTGGTGTGGAGACGAATCAGCTAAGCTTCGAAGAGTTAATCGTGGAAGCAGAATGGCTCGGCATGGTTGAAATCGAAAACAACGACAAGCCTGCTTTGTATTGGCTAATCCGAAGGAAATGGGTATGAATCCCTTCTCGCGTAATAGATACGAGTACATACCGACGCATCTCTATTACTTGCCCTCTGGTCTAATAGAGACGCTTGAAGACTCCAGGCCGAGCTATGTGATTGGGTCGCGAGGAAGCGGAAAAACCACGCTACTAAAGGCCCTGAACTGGGAGGAACGACTGGAAAACAAGTGGCTCAACAAGGAACTTGGCGGAGAAGCATTTCGAGGTCGATTCATTGCCACATACACCAAACTTCCTTTGGTTCAACTCAAAGCGTTCCAAGAGTGGTTGGCATCGGAGAAAGAGGTCACGCACTCGCTTTTGTTCGGCTATTACTTTGACTTGGTATCGGCCGAAACTCTCGCATATTCTCTAGGAAGGGTTACCAACACGCTCCATTTCGATGTTGACCTAGATGCCGAGGAGGAGGGGATTCGCGAATTCGTACAGGAAAACGATTATCTTCTTGAGGGCTATAAACGCAAGTCACCAACGACCGTGGCGGAGTGTCACGAGTTGATTCGTGCGCAAAGGAGACGGTTGGAGCGGTTCGCGATATCCGAGCAACCGACTGGTGAGTGCCTCGCATCCATGACTATCCCAGTGACCGGAGAAGTCGCCAAGTCCTTCGGCAAGCATATGGCCAAGGCTCTTGATGACAGCACAAATGCGGGGCTTTCAGACAAGTGGCATTTCAAGTGTTGCTTTGACGAAGCAGAGTGCTTAAGTCAGCATCAGCTAGTTGTAGTCAACTCGATCATTCGGACCAGTAATTGGCCGGTTTCGTACGTCATTTCGTTCGTCGGAGAGCCCGAGGATCTTTCCTTAACGATTCACGACAACCTGACGGTCCAAAAAGCCGATCGATCCACTATTCATCTTGATGGACTGTCAAGGCCTGAGTTTGAGGAACTCTGCGATGGCGTCGGGAATATCCGAATCAATGCAACACTGGAGACAACGCACCCTAATGAGGGTCATGAGATCGAATTCAAGACGTCAAGTGTCTTGGGGAAGCTGGATCTTAATGCGATTGTGACAGATCTGGTGAAACGTTCAGAGGGCCCAACCGCACGAAAACTCCAAACGTTGGCCGAGGACTTCCGATCTTCACCTTGGGTCAAGACGCGAGAGTCTGAGTTTGCGCCTTACGTCGAAGCGTACCTCGCAAAGAAGTTGAATCTAGACCCACCAGACAGTTCGCTCCCAGGCGGGAAACGAGCGCAGGCAAGCCGCGAATTCAGAAAGAAGTTTGTGGCCTCATACCTGTCCATTTGCCGCGAGCTTGGAGTCAAGAAAATCCCGTATGCATATGCCAACATGGTCTTTGGCATAAGTGACACCTGCGTTCGAGACTACTTGGCTCAGATGCACCAGATTTTCGAGAAAGCGAAGTTGCCATTGGTCGATTTGTTAGATGGAGGAATTAGCTGGGAGGTCCAGAGCGACGCAATTCGCAATGCAAGCATCGAGAAACGACAATCTATCAAGACCGGTGATGACGTTTCTAATCCGGAGCGTGTACGGCGGTTGACCATTGCACTTGGAGAACTAACTGGTGTGCTACAACGAGGTGAGCCAAAGACCGTGACACATCTTCGCTCCTCTGAGCGAGGTCTGTTTCACTTTGGCGAACCGTTGACTGACGGCGGTTCCGACGATGAACTCTACAGCATCCTGAAGGATGCAAGCGAAGCGGGCTTCTTGCGACTTAAGCGGGATGGAAAGCAGATCCTCGGCTTCAAGGTTCACGCATCAATGGCTCCCGCATTTGGGTTCTCGTACCGAGGAGCGTACTACCCTGTCGCGATTCAGAAGTCCGATCTGTTTGCGATACTGCAGACGCCCGAAGATGACGAACTGGTAACAATTGCTCGCAGGATTGCTTCCCGACTTCTTGCCGGGCGCGCGGACCCAGACCAAAAAACACTTTTTCCGTTAGAAGACGGAGAGGCCCTGTTCGACGATGACGATTGATATCCGCAATTCGTTTCTTGAGATCTCGTCACTCTCTTCGTCTTCGATCGACGAAGTGTACACAGGTCATTTTGATTTTGCTATGGGCGCGTCCAGTTGGGACGAGCGATCGATTGCAATGACGAACGCGCGTAACTTTACGAGTGACTTCGGATTGCTGTTCTACTTTCTGAAGAAGGACTCGAAAGGCGTCAGCGAAAGACACGAAACGATTCTCGGTGTGTTCTTTGAACGATACTGTAAGCGACATAGCGTCCATGAAGTTGAAGCCACGCATTTAAGGGCAAATTGGGAAGTCGTACGATCCGCTTTGCTAAAAGCGTATCATGAGACTCACCGTCCACTTTCCGTTTTCGTTGATCTATCAACGATTCCGCGACATCTATCCCTCGGGTTGTTAGGGTTTGGGCTTGAACACGGCCTCATTGAGTCACTCACTTACGGATACTCAGAAGGAGAATATCCGAACGACGACAAAGACTCGGTTAGCCAGGAACTGTTCACAGAGGGTGGTTGGGAGGCGGTCGCGATTCCGGGATTCATTGGTGAGTGGGAGCCATGTCGCGCTCGACACTACATCGTTGCCTTAGGGTTTGAAGGCGTAAAGACTCAGCAATTAGTTTCCAGGTCAGAACCAGATAAGGTCAGCGTGCTGTTTCCAGATCCTCCCGTCAAGGAAGGGTATGATGAAATCACGTTTGAAAACAATCGGCTGCTAATTGAGCGATTCGCGATTCCTAAGGAAAGAATCGTACGGGCGCACGCTACGGACATAGTTGCTGCGCTGAACCGTCTACAAGATGCGGAATTGGAAAACCTAGAGTCGGAGAATTGTCTCTACGTCTGCTGTGGCACCAAACCACATTCACTTGCCCTTGCTATCCGTGCCGTGTTGGTGGGTGAACCAGCAGTCCTGTACGTCGTTCCTGAAAGCCACCGAGTCTCATACACTAAACCGAATGGTGTCTTCTGGAACTATACGATTCGCGATCATTCTGCAATCTGAGCATCACCGTGCCTTCACTCGCAAGTTCATCGAAACTCACCCCGGAGCCCATCTTGAAGTGGCCTGGAGGCAAGCGTTGGCTGACGCCGTTGGTGTCAGAGATCCTGAAGCGAGAACTTGACGGTTGCTACTACGAGCCGTTCTTAGGAGGTGGTGCTGTGTTTCTTGCAGTGAATCCGGACACGGCAGTTCTTTCCGACACGAACAGTCAACTAATAGACTTCTATGAGACGTGTGTGTCGGATCCGAAGAAAGTGAGCGACTTAGCCTTGCAGCATCCGAACTCCGAAGAGTGCTACTATCGTGTACGTTCATCGAGGCCTCGTTTGCCCGAAACAAAGGCGGGGCGGTTTCTATATCTGAACAAGACGTGTTGGGGTGGCGTATATCGTCTGAACCGGCTAGGTCAGTTCAACGTTCCATTCGGAAAGTCAGGGCGGAAGATATGCAATCGAGAATCGGTTGAACTCACGGCTAGGCTCTTTGGAGCGGCTGTCATCCTCTGTTGTGACTTTGCTGAGTCATTTCAAATGACTCAGAAGGGTGACGTGGTATTTGCCGATCCGCCGTATACAAGCCGCGGTCAATTCAACGGATTCGTCCGGTATAATGAGAAACTGTTTTCATGGCAGGATCAGGTCCGCCTTAGTAAGGCGGCGAAGGCAGCGAGGCGCAGGGGGACCTTTGTAACTGTGTGCGGTTCTTTCCATAGAGACGTCCTGTCACTTTACGAGAGGTTCTGGGTGTTGGAAGTCAGACGGAAGTCATGTGTAGCCAAGTGCCCCGATGCGCGGCGGACCGTATCGGAGTGCTTGATCTTCAGCCGAAAACCCAAGGCGAATGTCTCTGGACTGCAGAGGGTGTCTTCCGCGTTTCTCCGATCCGTACCGCATGGTGAGTAGAGAACATGACAGCGGATTCTGGTGGTCCCGCACTCGCGGTCCACTGCGGCCAAACGACTAATCGCGCGTGGGCGCGAGCACCCACCCCAGCGGTTCACCGAGTGTCGATACCGCGTGACCGACCTGGGGCTATGAGCTATGAGCTATGAGCTATGAGCTATGAGCAGTGAGCTATGAGCTATGAGCAGTGAGCAGTGAGCAGTGAGC